>JASFIX010000022.1:0-15945 GCA_050122435.1 Desulfobacterales bacterium | reverse complement strand
CAGGCCTTCAGCAATCAGCTGGCCTGTGCCGCTTGCAAAATCAAATACAATGCCCCCATGCCGAACCTTTTCTCGTTTAACAGCCCGCTGGGCGCCTGCGATACCTGCCGGGGGTTCGGTCGCACCATCGGCATCGATCTGGACCTGATTATTCCGGATCCATCGCGTTCCCTTGAAGACGGTGCTATCAAACCCTTCGGGGCGAAAGCGGACGGGCGCATGGAGTTTGATGACCTGATGGATTTTTGCCGGCGCCGCCGAATTCCGACCCGGACCCCTTTTCAGGATTTAAAAGCGGTGCATAAAAAGGCCATCATCGAGGGCACTTCAACCTATTACGGCATCCGGGGTTTTTTCCGCTGGCTGGAAACCAGAACCTACAAAATGCCGGTGCGGGTATTTCTTTCACGATACCGCAGCTACGACATCTGCCCGGATTGTGACGGCACCCGCTTCAAAGACGAATCCCTGCTTTATCAGCTGTCCGGCCGCACCATCGCCCAGATATACCGCTGCAATGTGGATCAGACCCTTGATTTTTTCGAATCCCTGACGATTCCGGCGCAGGATGAAGCCGGTCTGCTGGTGCTGCAGGAAGTCCGCAGCCGCCTGACCTATCTAAGAGATGTCGGATTGGGCTATCTGACCCTCGACCGTCAATCCCGCACCCTGTCCGGCGGCGAAGTCCAGCGGGTGGCGCTGGCTTCGTCTTTGGGATCCTCGCTGGTTAACACCCTATATGTGCTGGATGAACCCAGTATCGGGCTTCATCCGCGTGACAATCACCGGTTGATTCGCATTTTAAAAGGGCTGCGCAATCTGTCCAATACCGTCGTGGTTGTCGAGCATGACCCTGAAATTATCCGCGAAAGTGATTTTCTACTGGATCTGGGGCCCCGGGCCGGCGAAAACGGCGGCGAGGTGATGTATTACGGGCCCACTGCGGATGTCAACGGTTCTTTGACCGGGAAATATTTAATAGGCGAACGCAGCATCCCCGTCAGGGAAAGGCGTCGCCGACCACAAAACGGCCAATGGATTACGATAAAAAAAGCCGCCGAAAATAATCTGAAAGACATCGATGTGCGCATCCCCCTGGGATTGTTCGTCTGTCTCACGGGTGTATCCGGATCGGGCAAATCCACCCTGGCCGAAGAGATTCTTTACAAAGCGGCCAAACGGGCCCTGGGCGACCCTGTCGACCGGCCTGGCCGGCATGGCGAAATCAGCGGGATCGAGCATATCGATGATGCCGTCCTGGTGGATCAGCGCTCCATCGGTCGAACGCCCAGAGCCAATGCCCTTACCTACACCAAGGCCCTGGATCCAATCCGAAAGCTGCTGGCACAGACCGATGCCGCCAGAGCCAAAGACTTCGGGCCCGGCTATTTCTCATTTAACGTTGCCAACGGTCGCTGTGAGACCTGCAAAGGGGACGGATTTGAGAAGGTCGAAATGCAGTTCCTTTCTGATGTCTATATCACCTGCCCCGATTGCAAGGGCAGGCGTTTTAAAGAAACCGTACTGGAAATCGCCTATAACGGCAAGAACATACACGACATTTTGAATCTAACCGTCAATCAGGCGCTTGAATTTTTCAAGGATCAGCAGAAAGTTACGGCTGCCTTACAGCCGCTGGCGGATGTCGGTCTGGGCTACATTCGTTTGGGCCAGCCCATCAACACCCTGTCCGGCGGTGAAGCCCAGCGCCTGAAACTTTCCCGCCACGTAAAGCTCAACGGCAACGGGGAAGCCCGCAGGTTGTTTATCTTTGATGAACCTACCACCGGCCTGCATTTTGACGACATCGGCAAGCTGCTCACTGCCCTGCAGCAACTGGTGGATGGCGGAAATACGGTTTTGGTCATCGAACACAACATGGATGTGATCAAGACCGCGGACTGGGTTATCGATCTGGGGCCCGAAGGCGGCGACAACGGCGGTCGGGTGGTTGCCAGCGGATCTCCCGAAAAAATCGCTCTAAAAAATAGATCACACACCGGACGGTTTTTAAACGCATACCTGGATGGAACCGGGCGCCTGAAAAGAAAAAAAGCGGGCCCCGGCGGGGTGGCCGAATCTGTTTCCGGCTTTGCGGTTTCACCGTCACCCGGCAGCATCGCCTTGAAGGGCGCCAGGGAACATAATCTAAAAGACATCGACCTGACCGTTCCCCAAAACGAACTGGTGGTACTGACCGGGGTATCCGGCTCGGGCAAATCCACTCTGGCCTTTGACATTCTCTTTGCAGAGGGCCAGCGCAGGTACCTGGAAAGCCTGGCCCCCTATGTCCGTCAGTATATGAAAATTTTGGAACGGCCGGATGTCGATCTGGTCACGGGCCTGGCGCCGACGGTGGCCATCGAACAGCGTATCAGCCATTCCAGCCGACGCTCCACCGTAGCCACCCTTACCGAAATTTATCATTTTCTCAGACTGTTATTCAGCAAACTGGGGACTCAGCACTGTACCGGATGCGGACGCCGGCTGACGGCGCAAACCCGGGCCGCTATCGTCAAACAGATCCGCAACCGTTATTCGAAAAAAAAGGCCGCCGTGCTTGCAACAAAGGTCTTCGGGCGCAAGGGATTTCATAAGGAAGTACTTGCCCGGGCGCTGAAAAAAGGATTTAAGAAAGCCCGCATCGACGGTAAAATGGTTGTGCTCGAAGAAGGCATGGCCCTGAGCCGCTACCACGAGCATACGATCGAGCTGGTCATCGGAAGTCTGCCATCGAAAAATCTAGACCGGCTGGTCGGCAACGCCCTGAAAGAGGGTAATGGCAACCTCACCCTTATGGATCAGCGCGGCAACGAAGAAGTGTTCAGCTTATCGGGTATCTGCCCGACCTGCGGTATCGGTCTGGAGCAGCTGGATCCCCGCCTGTTCTCTTTTAACAGCAAACAGGGCGCCTGCACCCATTGCGGCGGATTGGGCGTAACCGGCTATGCGGAAACCGAAGATGAAGAACCCGTTGAGATCACGGTTTGCGATAAATGCGGCGGCAGTCGCCTCAAACCCCAGGCCCTGGCGGTAAAGATCGGCGGGCATTCCATCTGGGACCTGGTGCAGCAGCCGGCGCGCGACATGTTTGCAGTCATTAAAAAATTCAAGTTCAACGCAAAGCAAAAACCCGTCGCCGAACCGGTGGTTGCCGAAATATTGAGCCGCCTGTCTTTGTTGAACCAGCTGGGTCTGTCTTACCTTTCTCTGGCACGCAGCGGCGATACCCTATCCGGCGGAGAGGCCCAGCGAGTTCGCCTCGCAGCCCAGCTGGGTTCCAATCTTACCGGCGTTTGCTATATTCTCGATGAACCCACTATCGGGCTGCACGCCCGAGATAACCGCATCCTGATCGATGCCCTGCAAACCCTGCGGGATCGCGGCAACAGCATTTTGGTGGTCGAGCACGATGAAGAAACCATTCGCGCAGCAGATACCATCATCGACCTGGGACCCGGCGCCGGCCAGGACGGTGGCCGTGTCGTCGCCAGCGGAACACTGGCCAATCTGAAAAAAGTCAAATCATCGATTACCGGCGCCCTGATTGACGGGCAGCCCAGAAAAATTGTATCTCAACCCAGATCCTGCGAGAATACAAAGCGTCTAAGGGTTCAGGGTGCAACTACCAACAACCTCAAAAACATCCGCGTGGATTTTCCACTGGGTCGCCTGATTTGTGTTACCGGTGTTTCGGGCTCAGGGAAATCTTCCTTGTTGAAGGAAACCCTGTATAAAGGATTGCGTAACCGATTGTTAAAAAAGCAATATCCGGCTGGAGCGTGTAAAGACATTAAAGGCTGGCGTCATCTTGAACGGGTCTTGGAAGTCGATCACAGCCCCATCGGCCGCACACCGCGTTCGGTTCCGGCATCCTACGTTGGTTTTTTAGCCGACATCCGCAAATTGTTTTCCATGACGCCGGCTGCCAGGGCCAGAGGCTATAAACCCGGCCGTTTTTCATTCAATGTGGCCGAGGGCCGCTGCGATGCCTGCAAGGGCCAGGGGCGGCCCAGGGTAGAAATGAGCTTTTTACCGGATGTCTATGTTCCCTGTGACGTTTGCCGGGGCAAACGCTACAACAAAGAAACCCGGGCGGTTCAGTACAAAGGAAAGAATATCGCCGATGTTCTGGAAATGACATTCGCAGAGGCCGTACGGTTTTTTTCGGCTGTGCCGGTTATCCGGCGCGCGGTGCAATTTGTCTGTGATGTCGGGCTGGGATATCTCTGTCTGGGACAACCCAGCCCCACCCTGTCGGGTGGGGAGGCACAGCGCATCAAACTGGCAAAACAGCTGGTAAAACGAACAAACGGTCATACCCTGTATGTTTTGGATGAGCCGACGACCGGGTTGCACCTGGCCGACATTCAGCGCCTGATCAGCGTTCTGCAGGCGTTGGTGGAAGAAGGCAATACCGTGGCAATTATCGAACACAACATGGAAATTATCAAGGAAGCCGATTATATTATCGATCTAGGCCCCGAAGGCGGTGATGACGGCGGCCGCGTCGTGGCGGCCGGTTCCCCGCAGGCGCTTTTAAAGCAGACTGCAAAATCCCACACTGCCCGATGTTTTGCGGAATATCTTAAAGGTTCATAGGTTCTGCGTTCAGGGTTCAAAGGTTAGAAAACAAAGAACCGCAGAGTACCGAATCCGTCGGAGGCGGAAATGTCAAAGGGAAAGGATCCAAAATGAACCCATGCCAGCTCATGACGCAAAAGGACGACTCATGGTTCCCAGAGAACCCTCCTTCGTTGAAGCTGCCGGAAATCTGAACTTCGAAACCCGGAACCTCGGAACCCTGAACCCTGAACCCTTAAACCAGATGTAGGAGGTTATATACAATGAAACCACTGACGCTGGCGGTAGTCCAGTTCACCCCCGGATTCGGAGAGAAGGAAAAAAACCTGTCCCGCATGCAGGAACTGGTCGAAGATGTGACTGCTGATATCATTGTGTTTCCGGAGCTGTGCACCACCGGCTATTTTTTCCTATCCCGCGATGAGGTCGCCAAAGTCGCTGAACCTGTTGCCGGACCCAGCGGTGAATTTTTCCAGAATATGGCCAGGAGTAAAAATGCGGTGATAGTGGCCGGTTTTGCCGAGCGCCATCAAAAGCATCTTTTTAACGCCTGTCTGGTCGTGGTTCCGGAGGTAAAAAATCCATATGTTTATCGTAAAACACACCTCTTTTATAAAGAACACGCTTGTTTCGATCCGGGAGACACCGGCTTTTTAGTGATTGAGGATAAAAAGCGGGATGTTTGTATCGGGCCGATGGTCTGCTACGATTGGCGATTTCCGGAATCGGCCCGGGTGCTGACTCTGCTGGGTGCGGATCTGATTGTCTGCCCGGCCAACTTGGTCACCGAGGCCTGGCAACGGGTAATGCCCGCCCGTGCGATCGAAAACAATGTCTATCTGGCAGTGGCCAATCGCGCCGGCCTTGAAAAAAGAGAAGGCGAAGAATTGCATTTTAAGGGCAATTCCGCCATTTATGATTTTAATGGCCGGGAAATAAAAGAAGCCGGAGAAGAGAAAGATGAAGTCTTGCTGGCCCAAATTTACCCCTCAAAAACACGCGATAAATCGTTTAACGCCATCAATGATGTTCTAACCGACAGGCAACCGCAGCACTATGGGCCCCTGACGGGAATTGTAAAATAAGATTCACCCTGTTATACTAGTACGATCTGCTCTAAACCTCATCTGATGGCTGTATTAAGATGCCTTCAAAATACTCGGGTGAACAGGCTGAATCCGTTATGCCCGTTGAGCCGGTTGTGCCGGTTAAAATGGGAAAATGTCTGATTTAATTTTTTACGGGCGAACGGGCTCAACGGGCTCAACCGGCCAACCGACTAGGAGAACGTATGCCGAAAAAATTTGAGTTGAAACCATCGGATTTAAGACTGATTTGCGATCCGAAGATCTTCAAGTTTAAAAATACATCTGAAGTTAAGCCGCTGGATACGGTGATTGGACAGGAGCGCGCCGTCCAGGCCATCGACTTTGGTTTAAACATGCAGGACCCCGGTTACAATATTTTTGTGACCGGTCTGGCCAGTACCGGCAAATCCACGATTGTCAGAGATCTGGTGAACAAACACGCAAAAAATCTGCCGACGCCCCTTGACCTATGCCTCGTCAATAATTTTAAAGATGAATTCCGCCCCAGAGCCATCGCAATGTCGCCGGGCAAAGCCATTCAATTCAGCAAAAAAATGAACCGGGCCGTCGAACGGTTAAAAAAAGAACTGCCTGCGGTATTTGAAGATGAAGGTTATTTAAAAAAATTATCTAAAATTAAAAACAAACATTCTGAAAAGCTCAATGATCTGTTTGACAAACTTCAAGCTTATGCCGCCAAAAAAGATCTATACATCGAGCAGACCGAAACCGATTTTCAAACCATCCCGGTGGTTAACGGACAGGCGATTACACCTGAGGAGTTCAATTCCCTGCCGGACCATGTCAAAATTAAAATCGAAGAAAATCTGCGGTCGATTCAGACGAAAATCGAGGCCACCGCTGTGGACATGGATAAAAACAACCTGGCCCTGCACGCAAACATTGAAAAGCTGATGGATGAGTATGCCTTGTCGGTGGTAAAAAAGCGATTGGATCCGATCAGAAAGGAATTTAAGGACAATCAAGCGATTGTTGAACACCTCAACAGCATTCAGGAGCATATGGTTGAGAATTTCAATGTATTTATCCCGGCGGACAAAACCGAACAGCAGCCGGAAAGCACGGCGTCCCATAACGCGGAAGCTTCTTTTCAGCAATATAAGGTAAACGTTCTCGTCGATAACGAATCAACGAAAGGTGCGCCGGTTATTTTTGAAACCAACTCGACCTATTACAATGTCTTCGGCCGGATCGAAAAGCGCGCTTTCATGGGAACCATCAATACGGATTTTACCATGGTGCAGGCCGGTTCCTTGCTGAACGCCAACGGCGGGTTTTTGATTATGGAAATCGATTCCGTTATAATGAACCCCTATGTCTGGGAGGCGCTCAAAAGAACGTTGCGAACCAAATGCCTTCAAATTGAGGATATCCCGGAAGAAACCGGTTTTGGCACCACCTCCCTCAAGCCGGAACCCATTCCGCTGGACGTCAAGGTGATCCTGCTGGGCAGTTATGAAATCTTTGAAATCATCCAGAACGAAGATCCCAGATTTAACAAAATATTTAAAGTTCGTGCCGATTTTGATTCGGAAGTGGATCGAACCCCGCGCACCATCCAGCAATATGCCCGCTTTATCGCCCGGGTTTGTCGGCAGGAAAAACTGCTGCCCTTCACCCCCAAGGGCATCGCCGCTATTGTAGAGTATGGCGAAAAATATGTTTCCAACAAGCACAAGCTATCCATTCGATTCGGGCCCATCCTGGGGATTCTCAAAGAGGCGGATTACTGGGCCCGGAAGGGCAACGCCCGTCAGGTGACGGATAAATATGTCGTCAAAGCATTTAACGATTATCGATTCCGCCACAATTTGTATGAACATAAAATGCATGAATCCTATCTGGATAACAGCATTATGATCGATGTGAGCGGTGGGGTGATCGGGCAGGTCAATGCCCTGGCGGTTTATCAGATCGGCGAATTCTCCTTTGGCCGGCCGGCGCGCATCACCGCCGAAACCTATATGGGAAAACAGGGTGTCGTAAATATCGAACGCGAGGCGGAACTCAGCGGTAGCACGCACGATAAAGGGGTTTTGATCTTATCCGGATATCTCGGGAGAACATTTGCCCAGCATTACCCGCTCAGCCTGTCGATCAGCATCACCTTTGAACAAAGTTATTACGGCATCGACGGCGACAGTGCATCATCAACCGAACTATATGCCATTCTTTCCAGCCTTGCGGATATGCCCATCAAACAGGGAATTGCTGTCACCGGATCGGTGAACCAGAAAGGAAAAATTCAGGCCATCGGAGATGTCAATCAGAAGGTGGAGGGATTTTTTGAGGTTTGCAAAGAAAAAGGCATGAACGGAGAACAGGGTGTTATGATTCCGTCTGCCAATACCCAAAATTTGATGCTCAAAAAAGAAGTCATCGACGCCGTCAAACAAAAAAAATTCCACATCTATCGGGTTTCCACGGTAGAAGAAGGCATCGAGATCCTGACCGGGGTACCGGCCGGCAAACCCAACAAAAAGGGAATTTATGCGGAAGGAACCGTTTACGGTGCGGTTCAAAAGAAGCTCAAATACTACCTGGAACGCTCCCAGAAAATTAAAAAGGAATTTGAAAACGAGGAAGAATAAGATCGCGCTAAATTAGAAGTTTTAATTTTTTGTGAATGGGAATAGAAAAAAAGCCTTTGTCCGTTCATGACTGAAAACGATCCCGCTTCGCTAAAGCTACGCAGGACGGGTCCGGCGTCGCTCTATTGAGCTTCCGTCTTCGCTCTAACGAGCTTCGCCGGACAAGTCGTCGGGGTGCGCACGTCGTGGGCACCTAAGCCAGCTTTTAAAACCACTTAGGTACAAGTCCACCCCATCAGAAACCAATCCATATAACCCCAAAACTTCGTATTGCGTCAGCAAATCCAACAGATTTTTAATCCCTTCAAATTTTACATCCAGGCACGCTATACGTAACAAATGCTAATTTTTCTATTAATGTTAGTATGTTAGATGCGGTTTAATAAATCTGATTTTGCTAATTGAAGAATATTGCCAATATTTCGTGGTTTTGATGGATTGACGCTGGCTGAAGGCAATTGGCAATGAGTTCGATCATGGGGAAATTCCCGCCATTTTGATGATCAATGCCCGCAATTTCAGGATAACGATTCATCCATTTGCTTCTGAACTTCAGCGAGTTTGCGAATATGTCCTTTTTCCTCTTCGATTAAGCCGACAACTATTTTCCGGTCAGCATCAGTCAAAAACGGCAGGAATTCTCTAAAGTAAAGGATCGCGTCCTTTTCAAATCCGATGGCCAATTGAAAAACGTTCTTGGAGCTGATGGCGTTTTCCACGAATTCTGCAGAATCGATCTTTGAATAAAGGCGGTCGTCGATGACCGAGTCCATGTAGGCGTCCATCTCTTCATCGTACTCTTCCGCGCGGGTCTCCTGCGGCAAACTGTCCCGAAGCTGTGTGAAAGCGGCCACATGTTTATCTTCCTCATCGGTGAGGAATTGAAAAAGTTTCTTCATTGTCTGATCCGTGCTTAACTCACAGACTTTTGCATAAAAGGCTCTGCGCCTTTTCTCCTTTTCGACGGCTGCTTCGGCGATATCGCGTACTGAAAAAAGAATCGTCATACAGATTCCTCCCCTGAATTCTCCTGTGATTGCAGTAATGCCAACCGTGGTCCTTATTTGATCTTATTTACACACTTATTTCATGAATATTTTCCAACTCTGTAAAAAAATATTCATGAAATAAGCGGGATATTCGCTCATACTTTGGGCGTTCTCTCCAGCTGAAGTGAAGGAAATGCCAGTGCACGGGTCAGGTGGTAAGCCGCCTGCAGGTAAGATGTGGGGCATAGCGGATAACATTCTTTACAGTCCCAGCACTCCTTGGCAGCCAATTCCGGGATGAAGTTGATTTCCCTTTTTGCACCGTTATCGACAAACGTGATAACGTTTTTCCTTTTGACCTCGGCACAGTATCTGACACAAAGTCCACAGAGGATGCAAAACGACGATGACTTGGGGAACCGATCCTTGCCCGCACCATACTCTGCAGCCAGCTCTTTCATCTGTTCGGAATCCGGTGCATGGGCAAGCAAGAATTCCAATAGCAGTTTACGGATTTTATCAACCGTCTCCGATCGGGTCCGGACGATCAGATCCGCCTGGACCGGGAAAAGACATGCCGCCACAAATTTAGTCCGGCCGCGCGTTTCAGCTTCCACGGTGCACAACCGGCATCCGCCGTAAGGTTCCAACATCTCGTTGTGACACAAGGTGGGGATAAAGATATCGGCACTGCGGGCGGCCTCGAGAACGGTCATCCCTTCTTTAGCCTTGACTTCCCTGCCATCGATGTTCAAGGTAATATCACTCATCAAGCTTCACTCTCTATTGCATTAGTTGGTCACAATCGTCGATGATATTGTATTCAGTGAGCACCCAGAAAATGGATGGCACTTACGATTTGATGGTCGCCTCATACTCTTCCCTAAAATACCGCAGCGTTCCCTTGAGCGGATCGGTCGCGGTTTTTCCCAAAGCGCACAAGGATGCGGCGCTCATCACTTCGGCGATCTCCTGCATGGTCTCGATGTCGCCCGCTTTACCTTTGCCTTCACACATATCGCCAAGGATGGTGAGCAGCTGCCGGATGCCTTCCCGGCAGGGCACGCATTTACCGCACGATTCATTGGTCAGGAAGGTGAGGAAAAACCGAGTGGCGTCGACCATGTTGGTATCCTCATCCATGACCATCAGGGCACCGGCGCCCATGGGTGCGCCCGCTTTGGCGAGGGCATCGAAATCAAGGGGCGTGTCGATGAGACTTGCGGGAATCGAACCGCCCATGGCACCACCAAAATGGATGGCTTTGAGTTTTTTGCCGTTGGGCACGCCGCCGCCGATATCGTAGACGATTTGTCTGAGGGTGATTCCAAAGGGCACTTCCACCACACCGGAGTTGACCACATTGCCGGATAGGGAGATCATTTTGGTGCCTTTGCTGCGTTCCGTACCTATCTCTGCATACCAGTCCGCGCCCTTTTCAATGATCTGCGGAACATTGGCCCAGGTTTCCACGTTATTCAGGTTACTGGGCTTGTCCCAGATTCCGCTTACCGAGGTGCGGATGTACTTGGGCCGCGGCTCCGGGTTCCTGCCTTCGATGGACCGCATCAAGGCGGTGGATTCCCCGGAGACGAAAATCCCCACATCAAAATGGACCTCGACATCAAAGTTAAAACCCGAACCTAAGATGTTGTCGCCCAGCAGCCCGTACTCCCTTGCTTGCTCGAGGGCGCGGTCGATGTTCTTTTTCAATAGCTTTGAGTCATGACGGGTATAGATAAACCCCTGTCGGGCGCCGATGCCATAGGCGCCGATGATCAACCCCTCCAGTACCAGGTGCGGATTTCCCGTGAAAATGGCCCGGTCCATGAACGCCCCCGGCTCACCCTCGTGGCCGTTGACGATGACATATTTCTGCTTCTCCCGCGCATTGCGGGTGGTCTCCCATTTCAGCCCGGTGGGAAACCCACCGCCTCCGCGTCCCCGCAGGTTGGCCTTCTTAACTTCGCCCAGCACGTCTTCGGGTTTCATATCGAACAGGGCTTTGGATAGCGCCGCGTATCCGCCGATCCCGATATAATCGTCGATGTTCGCGGGATCGATGCGGGTGTTGTTGCTGATCAGGTTCCGGCTCTGGTACTTGTAGAAGGGGATCTCGTTTAAATGAACCGCCTTTTCCCCGCTCACGGAGTCCGCGAAGACCAGGCGATCAATTACCTTTTTGCCCTGGACGGTTTGCTTTACAATTTCCGGAACATCTTCCGGCGCGACCTTAACATAGGTGATCTCTTCGGGATAGATGACGACGTTGGGGCCTTGTTCACACATACCGTGGCAACCGGTGGCCCTGATGTCCGCCGTGCCTGCGCGGCCTTGTTTTTCAATTTCTTCCTCGAAAGCCCGGATCACCCCCCCGTTACCAAGACCATGGCATCCGGCGCCGGAGCAGATGGCAATCGCCGGCTTCTCAGGGTCTTGACGGGACAGGATATCATTTCTTAGCGCGTTCAACTCGGCAACTGAATTTATCCTTGGCATGGTCATTCCTTACGCGTAATTTTTCAACAGATCTTGCGCCTTTTCAGGTGAAATTCTGCCGTGATGCTGTCCATCGATGATCATCTCCGGTCCCAGCGTACAGCACCCCTGACAGTTACCGGTCTCCAGGCTGAATTTGGAATTCGCGTCCATTTCACCAGGCCTGATTCCGATCACTTCCTGAACCGAATCAAGCAGGCGATCCGATCCCCTGAGGTGACATGAGGCGCCATTGCATACGTGGATTTCATGGCGCCCCTTGGGGGTTAAACTGAAGGTTTTGTAAAAAGATGCGATTTGCATCACCCGGCTTAAGGGAACTTCCAGTTTCTGGCTGATGGTGCTCAAGATCTCCTTGGGCAGCCATTGGTTTTCACTCTGGACGTCCATCAAAACGTGAATCAACGCCCCGGGCTTGCCCTGATACTTGTCAACGATCTGATCGATCTTTGCATTGTCCAGTGCCGCTGGTTTTACATCGGCCTCTGCCCTGGCAACGGTTTCGTCCGCATCATGACGGTACGCGGTGGCAATGAGGTTTTGGCTTTCGTCAAAGCGACACATCCCCTGCCTGGCGGCGATGTTGACATGGCGGGATATCTCGGATGAACTCAGGCCCAGCAGTTGGGAAAGTTTTCCGGTGGAACGGGGTTTTTCCCGCAGCAGAGCCATAATTTGGCAGACGGCCAGCTTATCGGCAATCAATTCCCGGAACAGCGTGTCAAATTCGTCGCTGTCGTAAAACGCCTCGACCGCTTCGACGCTTTTCAACCGTACTCGCAGCCGCTTAGCTTCCACCAGTTTTATATAGGGAATCATGCTTTGGAGGGTTTTCAGGCGGAAGGCCAGAACGTTTTGATCGATACCCTCGCCCTCGCCGAGGGGGCGTAATGATTTCACCGTTTGAGAGAAATCATTCATGACCTCTGCATAGCGGCTGCCCTCAGCTGCAGATATCCATTCGAGTCGCAATCGCTGAGGGTCAAGCCCGATCAACGTCAGCAGTTTCCGGCACAGATGCATCATGCTCAAGGCAAGGTAATTGCCCTCGGTGATGTAGTGGCACTCACCAGGCCAACAACCGCCGATGAACACCCCGTCTTTTCCATTGGAAAACGCACGGAGCATAAATGCCAAGTCGACCCTGCCGGTGCACATGACGCGAACTATCTTTATATCAGGCGCATATTGTAGTCTGGAAACTCCAGCCAGGTCCGCGGCGGAATATCCTCACCAATCGCAGAGGAAGCCTAATATTTCAGGCCGGAACTCACGCATTGTAGCCATCTAGCGTCACTCCTTTTTTCTTCGATCATGAATCAATGCAATGCGACCCACTCAATCTTTTTCGATCAGGCAGCATCGATCTGGCTTAGTATCTCTTCGTCGGTAAAGTGTTTCAGATATATTGCCCCGGTGGGACACCGGGTGGTGCAAAGGCCGTCACCCTTGCAGAGAATCGGATTGACCATGGCCTTTTTCCCTTTGGGTGTATCCGCGAATTCAATGGCGCCATAGGTACAAAGCGAGATACAGGCCCCGCAGGTTTCGCAGGCGCTCTCATTGACCTCGCAGATCGCGCCCGAGGCGGTGACCGAATCCTTGATGAGCAGCGTTACCGCGCGGCCGGCGGCCCCATAGGCCTGACTGATGGTTTCGGTAATATGCTTGGGGTAATGCGCCGTGCCACAAAGGAAAATACCATCGACGGCAGAATCGACCGGTCTCAGTTTGACGTGGGCTTCCTGGAAAAAGCCATCCGGGTTCATGGCCACTTTGAACAACTTGGCAACTTCAGTGCTCGTTGACGACGGAATAACGGCAGCCGCTAACTGGAGAATATCAGCGTCGAAAAGCAGCCTCTTGCCGAGGACATGGTCGGTCACAGCAACCTGGAGCACCTTACGGCCATCCTTCTCGACGGCCTCCACTTCAGGCTTGTCGTCCCGGGCATAACGAACGAACCGAATATCCTTTTCCGCGGCTTCGCGATAGAAATCCTCTTTAAACCCGTAGCTGCGCATATCCCGATAAAGGATGTAAATATCCATATCCGGGTTGATGGCTCTGAGTTCAAGGGCGTTCTTGATGGATTGGCCGCAGCAGACCCGGCTGCAGTAATTTCTTTCTTCGTTCCGGCACCCCACACACTGGATCATCACCAGGCTCTGGCAATTGTTCAGCCGCTCATCCTTGTTGACGATCAGTGATTCCAATTCAACCGAGGTAACCACATTTTCATTTTCACCATAAAGATATTCGGTGGGTTTATACGCTTGCGCACCGGTAGCGATAATGGCCGCCCCGTGGCGAATATCCTTGACTCTTCCCTCGGATCTGATCCTGGTGGTGAAATTACCGATGTAACCATTGACATCCTGGATGGTTGCATCACGGGAGACATGAATGGACGGATGCCGGTAAACCTGCCGGATGACATCCTGAAGATGCCCCTGAACGTCCATGCCCTCCAGGGTATAGTAGAGATTGCGCGCCATTCCACCCAGCTCCGGCTCCTTCTCCACCAGGTAAACTTCAAATCCCTGGCCTGCCAGACTCAGCGCGCTGGTCATTCCAGCGATGCCGCCCCCAACCACCAGACAGGCTTTGTTGACCGGTAATTCAAACTCTTCCAATGGCTCCAGGCGCGCCGATCGCGCCACCGACATGCGGACGATTTCTTTGGCCTTATGAGTCGCTCTGGCGGTCTCTTTGGAATGCACCCAGGAGCAGTGCTCACGGATGTTGGCCATCTCGAAGAAATACTGGTTGATGCCGCCTTCACGACAGGTATCGCGAAAAAGCGGCTCATGGGTTCGGGGGGTGCATGCAGCAACCACCACCCGGTTGAGGCCTTTCTCCCTGATCGTATCTGCTATTTCCTGGGCATTGTCCGTGGAACAGGCAAAGATGCTTTCCTGCGCATGAACCACATTGTCCAGGGTCGAGGCGTACTCGACAACCGAAGGTACATCCACGACCCGTCCGATATTCGCACCGCAATGGCATACGAAAACACCGACCTTCGGCTCTTCACCGGTTTCATCACGTTCCGGTGGGTAGACCCGATCCCTGGCCAGGTCTCCACGACGGTAGGCCAGAAGCTGACTGCACAGGGCATCGGCACCGCTGGCCGTGACCACGGACTCGGGGATATCGATAGGGCCCTGGAACGCTCCGCTGACAAAAACACCGGGCCTCGAGGTTTCCATGGAATTGGTCGATTTGTTCATACAGAACTGATGTGCATTGAGCTCAATGCCGAACTTTTGCGCTAGATCCAACGCATCCGCGGGTGGTGCCAAACCGACGGAAAGCACCACCATGTCAAACTCTTCTTCCTTGACGCCCTGATCAAAGGTGGAATAGCGGATGGTGACATTCCTGCTCTCGGGGATCTCCCGTCCGATGGAGACGTAACTGCGGATGAACCGCACATCGGGAAGGTTTTCCGCTCTTTGATAGAACCGCTCGAAGTCCTTGCCAAAGGCACGAATATCGTTGTGGAAGATCGTCGCCTGCATGTCGGCGTGATGATCCTTGGCCAGGATCACCTGCTTCTGGGTGTAGGCGCAGCAAACCGCAGAACAGTAGCTTTTGCCACCCTCGATGACCTGTCTTGACCCCACGCATTGTATCCAGGCGATTTTGTGAGGATGTTTTCCATCTGAAGGACGTCGGATCTCCCCATCATAAGGTCCAGTGGAGCACAAGATCCGCTCGAAATCCAGGCTGGTTACCACGTTTGGCATGCTTCCGTAGCCATAATCGCCCCTGGGTGTGGGATCAAACACCTCGTATCCGGGAGCAAGAATAATGGCCCCGACCTCGACTTCCAGCCGCTGCGGTTTCTGATCGAGATCGATGGCGTCATGTTTACAGATACCCTGGCAAATCGTACATTGCTCATTTTGCAGATAAAGGCAGGTTTCAGGGTCTACATAGGTAATCAGCGGAACCGCCTGGGAAAAATAGATATGGATGGCTTTGTTCAGCGAAAGATTCTGATTATACGGATCCGGGACTTTTACCGGACAGTACTCGACACAGGCCGTACACCCCGTACAACGCTCCTCGATAATGTATCGTGGTTTTTTAATCAGGGTAACCGTGAATTCACCGGCCTCTCCTTCCACGCGCTCGACTTCGGTGTGGGTCAGGATCTCGATATTG
>JASFIX010000021.1:0-16104 GCA_050122435.1 Desulfobacterales bacterium | reverse complement strand
TAGGCACCGTTTTTCATGGCGGATACCACCGTGGACACATCTTCATAGGCGGTAATCATGACAACGATCACTTCAGGGTGGCGCTCTTTGATGATTTCAAGGGCCTCGACCCCGCTTATGCCCGGCAGCCCGATGTCCAGCAGGACCAGATCAGGCGGTCTTTTATCAATGGCTTTAAGGGCGGCCTCGGCCGTCTCAAATGCCGCCACCTCATAATTCTTCTTTTTCAAGGCCTGCTTGAGGCCGTTACGGGCCACGGCTTCATCATCGACGATATAGATGGAGTAAGACGTCATCGGGCATCGATCCTTCTCTCAATGGGGAGTTCAATTTTAAATTCAGCCCCGCCCCAGCGACTGGTGCCCAGCGAAATGGAGCCGTTGTGATCCGCAACGATTCGCTGGGCGATGTTTAAGCCGATGCCTGAACCGTCTTCTTTGGTGGTAAAAAAGGGATCAAATATTTTTTCTCTAAGCTCGCTGGGAACGCCGGGTCCGGCATCGGAAACCTGGATACAGAGAATGTTGTCTGTGGCGGAAGATTTTATTTCCACCCGCTTGTTGCCGTTTGTCGATTTTTCCATGGCCTTAGCAGCGTTGGTAATCAGATTCAGGACCACCTGTTCGATCAGGTGGGGGTCGGCATAGCACTGAGGCAAATCTGGGGCCAGGGATTTCTTGAATTCAACGCCGTTTTTGCGCATAGTGACTGACGACAGCTCGATGGCCTCTTCCAGTGATTCATTAATATTGGTGCGCACCATTTTGGGTGCGCCAGGTTTGGAAAAATCCATAACTCGCTTGATGACCGATTCAATTTTGTTGGAGGCTACCTGGACCTGGGCCAGAATCTGGCGGATGGTTTCCACGTCCTCCGGACCCAGCTGGTCTGCTTCGCAGAGATCTTCAATCGTATACAAATAGGTATTGATGCCGGTCAGCGGGTTGCGAATTTCATGGGCGATGCCGGCGGCCACCCGTCCCAGGGAAAGCATTTTATTTTTTATCCGCACCTGGTGCTCAAGCTGTTTGGCTTTGGTAATATCGACCGAATTTAACAGATAGGCCTGGCCCCCTTGATACTGGAAGCGGGTGACCCGGCACTGGAGCCATTGCATTTCGCTTTTGTTGCCGTTGCTGTCCGGAGGGTGGAATCGAAACTCGATTTCAACAGTTTCGCGGTCACCGGATTCGATGCATTCTTGCGCCTGTTTGACTTTCTCAACATCATCGGGGTGAACGTAGTCTAAAAGCTTAACGAATTTGGGCTCGGTCGCCAGGCTGTGTATTTTCTTCTGTTCTGGATTTTCATAAATTACCCGGCCATTTTGAATAATGGAAAGACCCACCGGCGAATTTTCAATCAAATCGCGAAACTGCTGTTCACTTTTACGCAAAGCGTCTTCGGCCTGCTTCCTATCGCTGATGTCCGTCCAGGAGCCAACCACTTCAACGGATTTGGCACCATCGTCAAAGAGCAGCCGCAACTCGTCCCGCATCCAGCGGTAGTTGCCGTCTTTATGCCGGAAACGGTATTCGAGGATGTGACTGCCCTGATCCACCAGTTTGGCAAACTCTGTTTTCACATATCCCACATCATCGGAATGGATGTGATCGATCCAGAAATGGCGATTTTCCGTAAAATCAACGGGTTCGTAACCGAGTTCGGTTTTGACATTATCGCTGATAAAGGTGGTGGCGCAGTCACCGGCCGGATTGCAGGAGTAGATGACGGATGGGCTTGAGCTAAGCACATGTTGCAGTCGCTGCTTGGTCTGTTTCAGTTCTTCTTCAGCCTGATGGCGGATGGTAATATCGCGAATAGTACCGATTAATTTTTTGCGTCCGTCTGAAATAAATTGTCCGGCACTGATCTCGGCGGGAAAAGTCGACCCATCTTTTTTTTTGAGATAGCGTAAAGGGACGTTTTTATCGGAAAATGGATCTTTTCTAAGACGTTCTATTTTCTGGTGGGTTTTCTGGATTTCTGCAGAAAGATCTAAAACGATGAGGGTTAAAAATTCTTTCTTTGAATAGCCAAAAAGTTGCAAAGCCGCCTGATTGGCATCTTCCATCTTCATGGTTTCGGCGTCGATCACCACCACCGCATCCGATTCATTATCGAACAACTGGCGATAGCGCTCTTCACTCTCCCGCAGCTTCTCCTCAGACTGTTTATGCTGTTGCTCCAGGTGGATACGATCCAGGGCATTATCGATGGTGTTGAGCAATTCGGTGGATTCAAAAGGTTTTCTGAGATATTCATAAGCGCCTTTGCGCAGGGCCTTAACTGCTGACTCCACGGATATTTCGCCGGTCATGACAACGACCAGGGTTGCCGGATATTCCTGACGGATGAGATCCATGACTTCATAGCCTTCCATGTCCGGCAGCCCGATATCCTGCAAAACCAGATCCACCCGGTTCTTTTGCAAGCATTGAATCGCCTTTTGGCCGCTATGGGCGGTGATGAGCCTCAGATCCTTACGGCGCAGCAACCGCTTCAGATAGCTGGCAAATCCGGGATCGTCTTCCACGATCAGAATCGTGTGTTGGGCAGACATGTTTTATTCCATGAGCTTTGTATTTTCGTCTGTCTGGGTTGCCCAACGGCCGCTTTGCGCCGCCGGCAACCCATTCGACACTTTTGACGTAAAATATCTAAGCATTAATCATGCCAAATGAGGAATTGTATATTTACAAGTAATAACAAAGAGTTGCGTACAGACCTGCTTGTGGCTGAAAGGCGTTGGATAGGCAAATTCTTCTCGAATCATCAATCAAAATCACCAAGAAAATGAAATTTTAGTCGCAAAAAAGCGGATTTGCACGGATATGAAAATGGGGTGACTTGATTTTGCCATTTATTCTTGACAGAAATCAGCAAGTTGTTTATACGTATCCACTTCGGCCTAATCTTCAATAATTTGAGCAGATTTGCTGACTAGAAATGGTTTCAAAACCTCAGATCAGATTCAAGGGCAAGGCGTCAGGCCGATCGGGAAAGCGCAGCATACATAAGTATGTGAGCATTTGCCGGAGGCCTGCAACGCAGCCATTGGGCCTTAGATGGGGTTTTGAAACCATTTCTATGCCAGGCCCCCGGGAGCATTTATGGAACATCGTCTGAAAGGACTTATCGAAAAGAACAAAGACGAAATTATCAAAAACTGGTTTGAAGCCACCATTCAAACCTATGCGCCCGACACCGCTCAATTTTATAAGGGCCAGAAAGATCAGTTCGCCAATCCGGTCGGCAACATTACTGCCAAAGGGCTCACATTTTTGCTGGATCAGCTTCTCAACGAATTTGAACCGGATGCCGTCAAAACCTATTTGGATCCCATTATCCGGATCCGTGCCGTGCAGGATTTTACCCCATCCCAGGCCACCATTTTTATTCTCTCATTAAAAAAGGTTCTCAGGGGCTGTTTGTCAGACCATCTCCAGGATACCACCATTTTACTGGAATTATTGGTATTTGAATCCAAAATTGATCAATTGTGCCTGATGGCCTTTGATATTTATATGGCCTGTAAAGAAAAAATTTATCAGATTTCAGCCAACGATATGCGCAGCCAGGCATTGAAGGCTTTTAAGCGGGCAGGCTTAATCGCAGATGAGCCTCCGCAGCCAGGTAAAGTTAAAGGCGTTAACCATTAATTTTTAGGACAGGGGTTTCCGCCAACCGTGCAAAGTCGGTATTGCGGAGCCTCAGAGTGAGGTGCTTTTAAATGAATCTCAGGTACATCATTCCACTGATTGCCGTAATTGTTCTATTTTTAATTTCTTATCTAGGAGCACAGGTATCGGGACTGCAATATGTGTTCGGCATCGTCATTCCCTATCTGGCGATTATTACCTTTGTAGTGGGATTTGCTGCCCGTATAATCAACTGGTCACGGTCAGCGGTGCCTTTCAGCATCCCCACCACCGGTGGTCAACAGAAAACACTTCCCTGGATCAAGCACTCCCAATTTGATTCACCGATTTCCAGATGGCAGATTGCGGTGCGGTTGGCGCTGGAAGTTCTGACTTTTCGATCGCTGTTTCGCAACACCCGTATGAAATTAAAAGAAGGCGGACGGATCTCCTACCAGCTGGAGTTATTTTTGTGGGTCGGGGCCTTGGCCTTTCATTATGCATTTTTGGTGGTACTCATTCGCCATCTGCGGTTTTTTACCGAGCCGGTGCCGTTTTTCGTTCAATTGATCGAAAATGTCGACAGTTTTTTCCGGGTCGAGATCATTTACCCGGCATTAAAGTTCGGCGTGCCCGGGGTTTATTTGTCAGGTTTTGTACTGCTGGCTGCTGTCAGCTATTTGTTTTTTAGACGGCTTTTTGTGCAGCAGGTAAAATATATTTCGATTGCCTCGGATTACTTTCCGCTGTTTCTGATTTTCGGTATTGCGCTCAGTGGCATCCTAATGCGCTATTTCACCAAGATTGACGTGACCGCCGCCAAAGAGCTGACCCTGGGACTGGTTACTTTTCGGCCAACCATTCCGGAGGGGGTCAGCGCCGTATTTTATGTGCACGTCTTTTTGGTCAGCATTTTGATTGCCTATTTTCCGTTCAGCAAATTGATGCACCTCGGCGGTGTTTTCCTGAGTCCGACACGCAATATGCCCACTGACACCCGTGCCCGCCGGCACATTAATCCCTGGAATTATCCGGTACCGGTTCATACCTATGATGAGTATGAAGATGAATTCCGTGAAAAAATGGTCGAAGCCGGACTGCCGGTTGAAAAAATGCCGGAACCCGCGCCCGCAGAAGAGCCGGCCGCAGATTCAGAGCCAAAGCAAGAAGAGGAAAAGGAGTAAACTATGGCAGACGAGATACCCACACCGGAAGAACTCATACAGATCGATCACCGCCCGCCCAAGACAGATTGGATGGACGTTCCGGTGAATATTCGCAAAGGCATGTACTGTTATGCCTCAAATCCCAAAAGTGTCGAATACGTCGGACTTCCCAATGCCAGGGAATGGAACCCCCTGGAAGAGGATTGGAAATTGCCGGAAAACTGGCAGCAGATCATTCATGAAGGCTTTAAGGAACGATTGGGAAAATTTCGATCGTTCAGGGTATTTATGGATATCTGTGTGCGCTGCGGGGCCTGCGCCGACAAGTGCCACTATTTTATCGGAACCGGCGATCCCAAGAACATGCCGGTGCTGCGGGCTGAGCTGTTGCGATCGGTTTACCGCAACGATTTTACCCGCATGGGCAAAATTTTGGGTAAGGTCAACGGCGCCCGGCCCATGACCATCGATGTGCTCAAAGAGTGGTGGTACTACCTGTTTCAATGCTCTGAATGTCGGCGCTGTTCGGTGTTTTGCCCTTACGGCATCGACACGGCCGAGATTACCATTATGGGTCGGGAATTGCTGAATCTGCTGGGTCTAAACATTGACTGGGTTGCCACGCCGGTGGCCAACTGTTACCGCACCGGCAACCATCTGGGGATCCAGCCCCACGCCTTCAAAGACATGCTCGACTTTTTTGTGGAAGACATCGAAGAGATCACCGATGTCCAGGTCGATTACAGCATCAACAAAAAGGGCGCCGACATTCTTTTTATTACCCCCTCGGGCGATGTGTTTGCCGATCCGGGAACCTACACCGCCATGGGGTATCTGATGCTGTTTCATTATTTAAAAGAGAAATACGGATTAGACATCACCTGGAGCACCTATGGTTCCGAGGGCGGAAACTTTGGGTTTTTTACTTCCCATGAGACCATGAAGCGGCTCAATTCTAAAATGTATGCCGAAGCCAAACGCCTGGGTGTAAAATGGATCCTGGGGGGAGAATGCGGTCATATGTGGCGGGTGATCAATCAGTACATGGATACCATGAACGGCCCGGCTGATTTTCTGGAAGTGCCGGTATCGCCGATTACCGGAACCCGGTTTGAAAACGCCAGATCAAACAAGATGGTGCACATTGCCGAGTTTACCGCCGATTTAATCAAGCACGACAAGCTCGAACTGGATCCCAGCCGCAATGATCATTTAAAGGTGACCTTTCATGATTCCTGCAATCCGTCCCGCGGCATGGGCATCTTTGAAGAACCCCGTTATGTGATCAACAAGGTCTGCAAATATTTTTATGAAATGCCGGTTAATACCATCCGCGAAAATACTTTTTGCTGCGGCAGCGGCGCGGGTCTGAATGCCGGTGAGAACATGGAGCTGCGCATGACTGGCGGCCTGCCCCGGGCCAATGCGGTTCAATACGTTCACGAAAAACACGGTGTCAACATGCTGGCGTGCATCTGCGCCATCGACCGGGCCGCGCTGCCGCCCCTGATGGAATACTGGGTGCCGGAAGTCGATGTTACCGGGCTGCATGAAATGGTGGCCAACGCACTGATCATGCCCGGCGAGAACGAGCGGTCAACCGACCTGCGGGGCGAGGACATTCCGGGTCGTGAAGTCCTCGAAGAGGCTGAAGAAGAAACAGACGTTGAGTCGGAGGAACAAACGGATGAATAATAAAGTGCTAATCGTTACGGGATTGGTCATATTTTTGATCATTGTATTGTTTCCCTTCTGGTATATGCGGGGAAAAGCCGCGCCGATGCCAGAGCCGGAGCTGACGCCCAAAGCCAAAGCGGCCAAAGCGTGTGTGCGCTCCACGGATTATATGAAGGCCGAGCACATGCAGCTGCTGGATGTGTGGCGGGATGAAGTGGTGCGGCGCAGCAAACGGGTCTATGTCAATCCCCAGGGAAAAGAGTTTAACATGAGTTTAAGCAATACCTGCCTGGACTGTCATTCCAACAAAGCAGAATTTTGTGACCGCTGTCACGACTATGCTTCGGTCAGGCCCTATTGCTGGAGCTGTCATATTGATAACCCGAAGGAGAAATCATAATGGATAGCAGCAGAAGACGCATATTACAATTGCTGGGGGTTTCTGCTTTAGCGCTAACCACAAAGCCGGTTTATAATGCGTTCGCCAAGGAAGAGCAGGCTGCCGAGGCTGAAGCCGCATTTAAAGCCGGCAACAAAGCGCTGCAGGCCAAACAATGGGCCATGGTCATCGATACCCGCAAGTTTCATTCCGAAGCAGAACTGGAGCCCCTGGTCGAAGCCTGCCATAAAATTCACAATGTTCCTGCTCTGCAAAACAAACGCCATGAAATTAAATGGCTCTGGGGCACCCACTACCACAATGCCTTCCCGGGCAAAGCCGCACAATTTATATCCGAAGAGATTGAACACCGTCCCTTTGCGGTCCTGTGCAACCATTGCGAGAACCCGCCCTGTGTGCGGGCCTGCCCGACCAAAGCCACGTTTAAACGCGAAGCCGACGGCATCGTATTTATGGATTTCCACCGCTGTATCGGATGCCGTTTCTGCATGGCGGCCTGCCCGTTCGGCGCCCGCAGTTTTAATTACCGGGATCCGCGGCCGTTTATTGCCGAAACCAACAAACAATTTCCGACCCGCATGAAAGGCGTGGTCGAAAAATGTAATTTTTGTGCCGAACGACTGGCAGTCGGTCAATTACCGGCCTGTGTGGAGGCCTCCCACGGCGCGTTGGCCTTCGGCGATCTGTACGATCCGGAGTCGGACGTTCGCAAACTGATCCGAACCAATTACACTATTCGTCGCAAACAAATTTTGGGCACCGAGCCCTGTGTTTACTATATCGTGTGAGGTGAATAATGCTTGAATTAGCGATTAAAGGCGGCAAAAAATATTATGGCTGGATGACCTTTTTAACGGTCATTGTCGGAATCGGCTTTCTGATCTATTTGAAACAGCTCGATTTCGGTCTGGGAATTACCGGCTTGAGCCGGGATGCTTCCTGGGGATTTTACATCGCCAACTTTACCTTCCTGGTGGGTGTGGCCGCCGGAGGCGTCATGGTGGTGCTGCCCTATTATCTGCATGATTACAAAGCCTTTGGCAAGGTTACTATCCTGGGCGAGTTTCTGGCCATTGCTTCAGTTATCATGTGTGTGACCTTTATCCTCGTCGACCTGGGCCAGCCCATGCGGATTTTTAATGTCTTTTTGTATCCAACACCCAATTCGGTGCTGTTTTGGGACACCATCGTTTTAAACGGCTACCTGTTTTTAAATATCATTATCGGCTGGAACGTACTGGAGGCCGAGCGCAATGGTGTCCATTACCAGAAATGGTTAAAGCCGCTGATTTATATCTCGATACCCTGGGCCATCAGCATCCACACCGTAACGGCCTATCTTTACTGCGGTTTGCCGGGCAGGGGGTTCTGGATGACCGCCATTCTGGCGCCACGCTTTTTATCCTCCGCATTTGCCGCCGGACCGGCCCTGCTGATTTTATGCTGCCTGATTATTCGGCGGGTGAGCAACTTTGATCCCGGCCGGGAGCAGATTCAATCCCTGGCCAAAATCGTGGCCTACGCGATCTGCGTCAATGTGTTCTTCTTTCTGTGTGAGGTCTTTGTCGTGTTCTACAGCCAGATTCCGGAGCACATGGATCACATCAAATACCTGTTTGTGGGCCTGCACGGCCACGGGGCTTATGTGCCCTGGATGTGGGCCTCGATGATATTGATGGTGATCGGCATTATTCTGACCGTCAATCCCATCACCCGTAAAAATGAAGGCGTCCTGGCCGTAGCCTGCGTGGTGATATTCCTGGGAACCTGGATTGACAAGGGGCTGGGCATGATTGCCGGTGGTTTCACCCCCTCGCCATTGCATGAGGTCAATGAATACATTCCTTCGTTGCCGGAAATCGGGATTGCATTGGGTGTTTGGGCTATGGGATTTCTGATAATGACCGCGCTGTTTAAAATTGCGGTTTCAGTAAAGGAGGAAACCCGCGCTTAAAAATAACGCTGGCGCATTAATTTTAAATTTAGCGTTTTTTATAAAAAGATTTATATAACAAAAGGGCATTCTATAATTTGGGTGCCCTTTTTTTCGTAGATTTTTTGATTTTTTCCTAAAATTTCTAAGCGATCTTTTGTCCGCATCTGACAATTCTTTGTGTTAAGGAAATAAAAAAGTGTAGGAAGATAGATTGTGTTTATAAGAGTTTGTGCTATGTATATGTAAAAGAGGGCAATTATTTAACATTCTTTTTAGGTAAGGCGAGCTGTCTTTTTTAAAAGAAAGTTAAATAGGAAAAGCCATGGTGCTGGAACCAAAGTATGATGAAATAGGGTATTGGTCCGAGATCAAACTCGATATCATCAAAGAATATGCAGCTGCCTATTCTCGTATTTTAAGCAGTCAAGAAAGCCCAAATTTTTATCATATTTATATTGATGCCTTTGCGGGAGCAGGGGTTCACATATCTAAAAGAACAGGCGAGTTTTTTCCAGGTAGTCCGTTTAATGCTTTAGCAGAAGCGTTCCGAAATCGACTCATGAAGGTTGCCGGTTTCAAAAATGTACCAAGACCAATTGCCATGAGAAATACCGCAGCAAAAATAAAGTTTATTTCGTTTGAGCCTCTGTTAGACAGGATCTCCAACCCTGATCTCCGGGGAATTAATTGGGTTATTGTTGGCGGTGAATCCGGTCCGAAAGCCAGACCAATGTCTTCTCTCTGGGTAGAAGAAATTAGAGATCTGTGTGTAAAAGCTGAAATTCCTTTTTTCTTTAAACAATGGGGTGGATTTAACAAGAAGAAAAACGGGCGGACTATTGATGGCCGAACATGGGATGAAATGCCTTTGTCATCCAATTAATAATTTGGACTTCTGAACTAATCCGCATAACCAAAACCACTTTATCCTGCCCTGAAGTTTCGAAACGAAAATCATCTTGACATAACCATCATTTTCAAATTCGTTTTTAACGATACGTGATTAACGAACCGTAATTAACGTAATACAAGGACCTTAACATGACAGAAAACCTGTGATTTTGACCGCATCCCCCTTGTCGGATACCCAGGTTCTGCTGGCTGAATTTCAAGATAGGCTTTTAACCCATTTCTTAAGCATTGCATCTTGAAATTGAAAAGTATCATTTTTGGCAAGTATTTCTTTTTCAACGAGTGATACTATCGCTCTATGAAGGACGGATCCCGAATTAAAGCCGACACGTTGAAGCTGCTCCGCGGTATAGATGCCCTTACCCCCTGTTTCAGCCAGAAGTCGCAGCGCTTTTTTTTGATTCTGTGTTAACAGATCCCAGAGAATGATAAATTGGGCTTTTTGGCTGATAATGATCGATTTTTCGATTTTATCAAGAACAGCCAAGTTGACAGTGTCGGAGCGCCACAGGTCAAATAAAAACTGTTGAATATAGATAGGTTGATAATCGCATCTTTCAACGATATCGATGATAATGTCTTTGTCAATTTTTACACGTTTTTTTTTGAAAAGCCGTTGCGCCCAATCAATATAATGCTGCATTTCGATATTCTTGAGCGGATAGCTACGGGCCATCTTGTAAAATGCCCGTTTGGCGGAATCAAACATCTCAATCAATATATGCTTTTGGCTGCCTGAAAAGATGTAGCTGATATTTTGATGTCCTTGAATAATTTTACGAAGCCGTTTTTCAAAACCTTCTTCTGAATATTTTGCCACCTCCTGAAATTCATCGAAAACAACCAGCAGTTTCTTTTTCTTGGAATAGGAATATAAAATGGTGAGTGCCTTTTCCAGATATTCAGGCTTCTCTCTTGGCTTGATCGATGCAGAAAGGGTTGGTAAATTGGTCACAGGGTCAATGCTGCCAGTTACCTTTAACCCGGCCATTTGTTTTAATACCCGTTCAATTCTGGATTCTATCTGCATAAATCCGGTTAGGACGGCGTCTATAAAATCATTTTCGTCCAGGCTGCCATAAAGATCGATATAAACTGATTTAACTGATGGTTTTGCTTTTTTAAGCGTTCGTATCACCTGGTGCACCAGAGATGTTTTTCCCTTACGTCGATGGGAATACAACAGCACATTTTGTGAATTTTGAGCAAAATAAATCAAGTCTTTTTGCTCTTTTTCTCTGTTACAGAATGCTTCACCGGTAACGTAATCTGAGTACGAGAATGGGTTTTCCATAAAAACCAACCTTTAATTACACATAAAGTGGATACGCAATATGTGTATATACATTATGCGTAATTAAAGATATAATCTCTTGAATGTATTGTAAAGGGTTATTTAAAAAAATAGTTTAGATTATGGGCGTATCGATACATTGAACATTTTTCGGCCGATGAGCTGGCTTCCATAATTGAGGCATTGCTTGGTGATAAGTTCTGATGAATTTATTGTCTCGCCATTTTGGGATTATTTCTTATCCTTACTTCTATCTCCTTCAGCAAATTGTCACTGCAAATATAACGAACTTTCGGATGGGTTCCTTCAGTCGCCAGTAACGGCGCTGATTTGCCAAGTTTTTTATGAATCAGACTAGTGGGATCATCGAGGTCGCCAAAAATCATGGCCTTTGAAGGGCAACCCACCACGCAAACAGGTTCTTGCCCAGCCTCTATTCGATGGACACAAAGCGTGCAAATACTCGCCTTGCCAGGCGGGTGCCGTCGTTGGGTATCCCTTTCATGTTCATAGGGCATTGTCTGGCTTGGAAAATAATCCGCAGCCGGGTTGATATCAATGACACCATACGGACAGGCCTTGGCACAATCCCGAGCACCCTCACAACGTTCATGGTCGATGAAAACAATGCCGTCTGGCCGCTGATGGATGGCACCGCGCGAGCAGGCCTTCAAACATGGCGGGTTATTGCAATGCATGCAGGCATACCGCAGATAGGTGATCCGGTCGAGAATTTCACTTTCCAGTTCCAAAATCTTGTCCCACCAGACCGTCGGTCGGGTCAGATTCTCCTGCTTGCAGGCAATCACACATGTCATGCAACCCGTGCAGCGGTCCAGGTCAACGATGATTCCGTATTTCGCCATCACTCAGATTCCTTGTGTGTTCTTCCTTAAATGAAATAGTCATTAGAGCCTCAATGTGAATTTTTTGCATTTTATGAAAAAACCTTTTTATCACGAAAGCACGAAAGGGAAAAAACACGAAAAAAAGGAAAAATTTCGTGTTTTCGTGATTAATCATTTTGGGTTCCGCCTTGTCCGGGCTGTGTTTTGACTACCTCACATATGATTTCCTTATAGGGTGGAAATCCCGAGAGGGGATCAAATTGGCGCGGTATCAATTCATTCACGTTGGCATCTTTCCATCCATGTTCGACTCCCACAACACCGGCTGGAACTATGATGGTCGGTTTGGCCCTTACCATCATCTGGCCATACGGCGTTTTTAAAATCACATCATCATCCCTTTCAATATTTCGATTAGCGGCATCCCGGGGATGGATCGTCAATAGCGCATGCCGCTGCAATTCCAGCAGCCAGGGAGAATCTTCACGCCACTTGCTGTGGGTAATGTAGGGGACTCGAGACCCGGAAATCAATACCAGCGGATATTCCTCAGTGACCGCCATCGGTTCTTTGAATTCACAGAGCGGCGGATATCCGTGATTTTCTAAAACAAGTGAAGCCGCCTCGATTTTTCCGCTGGGCGTTGCAAACCCGGCGTTGCCGTCGGATCTCATTTTCCCGGTTTCGTATTTTTTAAAAAGTTCAGGACCCCGGGCCGGAACCGTGACTCCTTTTTCCAAATTTTTTTTCAGATCATCATAGGTAAGTCCCCACATTGCCAGAATATCGTTGCAGGCTGCCTCGACATCCCCGTTAAAAAAGACTTCCGGATATCCCAGGCGGGTGCCGATCTCAAGGGCGATTTGCCAGTCTTCCTTGCACTCACCCTGGGGTTTGACAGGCGTGCGACCGAAAATTTGGCGGCCGAAAACGGCAAAGGGTGCCAGGCGCTCGAAATTCATGGCCGCCGGCAGCACAAGATCCACATAGTCATGGGTCCAGGGCCGATAAAAATAATCCACCGCCATGGAAAACTCAAGGCTGGCGATGGCCTGCTGATATTCACGGGTCTGCGGCCAGATCATGGTGCTGAAACCCCAACCCAGAAAGGCCTTTACCTTTCCGGCTTTTATCCATTCGACCAGATGGTTGGTTTGCACCTCCCAGAATTTTTCGGACCACACTGGGAATTCCTTGCGGTCCAACCGATCCGCTTTCATTTCATTAAGCTTTGCGCGCATGGAGAATTTGGGCGGCCCATCAAACCAGGCGGCCATCCCTTCCAGGGGCTCGGTTGGTTTTGCAATTCCGCCGGGAATGTCGATATAACCGCAGATGGCCGGGATCATCAATATGGCCCGATGGTTATTGGTGGCGTTCAGATCGTGCGTGGTTCCCTGGGGACCGACCATCATCCCACCGGGGCCACTGGTGGCATAAAGGCGGGCAGCCGCCGTGATTAGTTCAGCGGGCACCCAGGTAATTTTTTCGACCCGGTCGGGCGTAAACTCCCGGACATAGTTTTGCAGCTGGTCAAGGCCGTAAATCCATTTCTCACAGAAGTCCCTATCATGGAGATTTTCTTTAAAAATGACGTGCATTAATCCGGCCGCAAGGGCGGCAGTTGTGGCCGGTCGCGGCTTCAAATGAATGTCGGCCAGGGTTGCTGCCGTGGGCGTGGTGCGCGGATCGACCACAATAAACTTTACGCCTGCTTCCTTAGCATCTGCGAGTTGGCCGTGGCACATGAAGGGCCGGCCGGAATAGGCCGGGTTGGTTCCCCATATCAGTACAACTCCGGTTTTTTCCGTTGGAAGATTGCCCAGGGTAGGAAATCCATAGGTTAAAAGCTCCGCCAGCATAGCAGCCCGGCGACAGGCCGTGGAGCTTTCAGTGCCGTAATTGACCGAACCGTAAGTGGCCGCCAGGCGCTGAACAGCGGCACGGGGTTCCTTGGGGTCGCCGACATAAAAAAAAGATGCCTGGGGGCCATATTCTTTTTTAATTCGATTTAAATGGCCTAGGATAATGTCATAGGCCTCGTCCCAGGAAATGCGGGCAAATTCGGGCGTGCCAGACCCTTTGGAGCCTGTTCGTTTCAGCGGATATTTGAGACGGTCAGGATGATAAAGCCGTTGCAGGGTTGCATAGGCCTTGGTGCAAAGGGGAGTTGCGGGAAACCCCGGCCAGTTCTCTATACGGGTTACAACATGCCCTTTTTTAAAAAACTTTATACCGCAAAATGGTCCCTGGTTACAGCCATCACAGAAGGTGTAACCCACAGTTTGCTCCTCAGCCAATGCATTTTTAACATCCATCTGAAAAGACCTATCGCTGCCAGCCATATCGATCATCTACCTCGAACAATTCATTTGCTGTTGTAAATAGTGAAGGTCGGTTTGGGAATCAACGGTAATTGTCTCGTTTTTTTTTAACCCTGGAATAACAGTGGTCTTTACGCCTGGGGATAGGGCGCATGACGGATGATTTCGCCCTCGACCAGGTAAACGACTTCTTCGGCAATATTAGTGGAATGATCGGCCAGGCGCTCCAGGTGGCGGGAGATTAAAAACAGATTGATCAGGTATCCGATTTTATCCGGGTTTTCGCCCATGGCCTTTTTGATTTTATCGTAGGCATCAATTTTAATTTTGTCGACCTCATCATCCATCAAGACCACCTTAAAGGCCAGGTCATAATCCAGTTGAATCAAGGCATCCAGGCTCATTTTGAGCATGGCCTGTGCCTTTTCGCCCATGGATGAGTAGTCAAAGTAGAAGTCGAGCTGTTCACGCTTTGCGGTTACCCCCACGCGCTCGGCAATATTGACCGCCTGATCCCCGATTCGCTCCAGTTCGGCATTAATTTTAATTGCCGCAATGATAAACCGCAGGTCAATGGCCATTGGCTGATGCAGCGCCAGTACCTTGAGGCACTCCTCTTCCAGTTCCACTTCGGTTTCATCGATTTCGTAGTCTGATTTAATAATTTGCTGGGCCAGATCGGAATCATTGGTATCAATGGCCTTGATAGCCATCTGGACGCGTTCTTCCACCAGGGCCCCCAGAGCAAGAATCCTTTTTTTTATATTTTCCAGCTCCTTGGTGAATTGCTTTCTGATCCGTTTTTCCATTTCAACTTCCTTTTGTAGTCATCCAATAAAATTCATTACTAGAAACTGTAATCAGTTTTTTGATGATGAGCAAGGATATTTTTTATCGAGGCAATTTTTTCTTCAACAAGCATATTTTCATATCATCCCAAAACTTCATTTCACTACAATATCCAATCCCTTTACCAATGTGAGTTTATCATGACTAGCCGGCATAATTAAGCGCAAAACAGTTACTAAAAGCCATGCATTAACCAATTTTTAAATGTTTTTTAATATTATTTTAACAACCTTTTGTTTTCATTATTAAAATCATTTAAGCCCAATCACAAAAGGAGATAACTTTATGCGCGCTGATCTTCATGCTCACTCAAAGTATTCAAAACGACCCTCGCAATGGTTTTTGCAAAAAATTGACTGTCCGGAAAGTTTCACCGAACCATTAGATCTCTATCGCATTGCGCGCAATCGGGGAATGTCGTTGGTTACCATCACCGATCATAATCGTATCGAAGGTGCTCTGGAAATTGCCCATTTGCCGGGCACATTTATTAGTGAAGAGGTGACGTCGTATTTTCCGGAGGATCAATGCAAGGTTCATGTACTGGTTTTTAATATTGATGAAAGGCAACATAAAGACATTCAGAAACTGCGTAACAACCTATATGACCTGGTTGACTATCTTCAATTGGAAAACACTATTCATGCCCTGGCGCATCCGTTCTATTCGGTCAATGATCGTTTGACTGTCGAGCATTTTGAAAAGTGCCTTTTACTCTTTAAAAATTTTGAACTCAACGGTGATTTTAATACTGAGTCAAATGAATGCCTGAAACAAATTTTATCGGCTTTAAGCCAGGAAGATATCTTTCGATTGGCGGATAAGCACGGTTTTCTGCCAAAGATTCCCAAGCCCTGGAAAAAAGCCCTTGTCGGCGGATCCGATGATCACAGCTCCCTCAATATTGCGCGCACATTTACCGAGGTGACTTCAGCCGATTCGGTAGATTCTTTTCTGAACGGCATCAGCCAAAGAGAAACAAAAGTCATCAGCCAACCCTCCTCACCCCAGAACCTGGCGCGAAATCTTTACAGCATTGCCTATCAATTTTATCGTA
>JASFIX010000020.1:0-16506 GCA_050122435.1 Desulfobacterales bacterium | reverse complement strand
ACCCGGGCGGTAAAAGCGCTTTTTTCGAAAGCCATAATTTCAGCCCGGATGATCGCCATGTTCTGTTTACCGGCAACCAGGACGGGCCGCTGGAAATTTACGAAATGAATGTGGCAAATGGAAGCACCCGGCGTTTGACGCGCCACGCGCCGCTGACATGGGACGAACATGCGCACTATGCCCCGGACGGTAAAAGAATTGTCTGGATGTCGAGCAAGTATCTGAGATTCAGCGTTAAACCGTTTAATCTTCAAACGGATTTCTGGATAATGAATTTAGACGGCAGTCGCAAAGAGCGTCTGACCCGATTTCATTCACCCCAGCACCCGCACTATCTCGCCAGATCCTTTGCGGTGGCGGCCGATTTCGACTGGAGCCCGGATGGCAGCCAGATCATGGGGCTGGTCATCACCCACCGGCCGGATACCCGCAAGCGCGGCAGCGGCCTTATCGTTTTGATTGATCTGCCGGCTCGATAGCCACCAACTTACATCCAGCCCCACAACGTGTGCAGAATCCAAAAATAGATCATCGCGGCAGCGACCAGTGAAGCGCAGGGCTTCCAGAGATACCGATAGACGGATCCCAGGGTGACACCGAAGTACTGATTGGATAATAGGAAACACAGGTGCATCGGCGACAGCATGACACCTGTAAAGCCGCTGACAAGGATCAGCATGACATAGGCCGGCAGGAACGGACCTTGACCCAGAGACTGGATCATGGGCACGAGAATGGGAAGGGTACTGCCCACAAAGGCGATAACAATTCCGCCCGACATGCCCACCAGAAGCGGCAGCACCATGGTAATGAGCACAAGGGGGATGTGCATTTGGATCAGTTCCTGACTGATGGCAGCCGCAGCCCGGCTGTCGGTTAAGATGCCCTTAAAGATCAATATGCCGACAATCATATAGATTATATTCAGAAGCTTAGGATTGACCAGCGTAGATAAGATCTGTTTTTTAGAAGTTCTGTTTTGATACCAAATCCATGAAATTGCCATACAGAGGGCAAGGATCAGACCGATTTCCTTTGCGATCGGGAACGCTGGAAATAATTTTGACAGAAGAGCCCCCATGCCCAGACCCGGAAATATCACCAGTAGAATAGGCATCAGCTCTTTGATAAAAGGCCACAGCGGCGGGCGCGGATTTTTGTCAGAAGTGGTTTTAAAACCCCCTTTAAGGCCCAATGGCTGCGTTGCAGACCTCCGGTAAATGCTCACATACCTATGTATGCTGCGCTTTCCCGATCGGTCTGCGCCTTGCCCTTGAACCTGATTTGAGGTTTTGAAACCACTTCTATTATCTATCGGGAGGCTGCCTGAGCCTTTTAAGGCGCGGTAGCCCAGCCACACGGCAACGACCGTAAACGGGCACATGACCGCAATGATGGCAAGAAGGCTGATTTCTGTGATAACGGTGGTCAATAGAATCCCCGGGTAAAGGGGCCACCAGTGCTCCCAGATATGGCGGAACCAGTAATTGACAAAACTCAACTGAGATCCTGAAAGTTTTGAGCGCATTCCCAGTTCCTTGACCATGGGCGCAGAAAAGACGGCACCCCCCGGCATGGGTAACAGCCCGATCAGCGCGGGAAAAATAACCAGATTCAAGCGCGGGCTCGAAACCAGACCCTGAAAATTCTTCAGCATGCGCTGCATCTGGCCGGCCAGCTCCATACTGCTGCTCAGGACCAGAATGAGGGAAACGACTGCGGCAATGGACAGGGTTTTGGGATCGGTAATGGATGCCAAAATGGACCTTAAGGCGACCTGAGGCTTGAGCCCGAATAAAAGGCTTAAAAATAGGGTTCCCAGCAAAAAGGAATTGCCTAGAGAAAGCTTTTTTCGGATGCAAATCAGCACCAGAAAAAAGATCATTATCATCTTGATAATGGCCGGTATGTGTTCCAACAGAGTCATATTTGTTAAATTGCCTTATGCGGCTTTTACTGTTGCAAAATTATACCGCTTTTCATAATTTTGTTCCGAATTAAGGAAACGCGGTATCAACGGGTGTATATATGAAATTGTAGAAAAAAACGTTCTAATACCAGAATGTTTTTTATAACCACTGTAAATCAGAACCGTCAAATAACAGAGCAGGCGCAACAGATCAAGACATCATTTTTTTTATGAACCGTAACGGAGGAATTGACAGATGAGCACTGTTTTTCTGATCAGTATTGCAATTATGGGTGGGATCGCCATCGCCTTACAGGGCCAGTTCATGGGGTTGCTGGATCGGTCCCTGGGGACTGTCGCCAGCGTATTTATCACCTATGTCGGCGGTGGACTAGTCATTACGATGCTCTTGATCGCTTTTCGCGGCGGCAATCTAAAAAACTGGCAGGGGGTACCGTGGTATGCCTTCGGCAGCGGGATATTGGGGTTGATCATTGTCGGCTCAATTGGTTATGTGGTGCCCCGGTTGGGCGTCGCTAAAGGATTTACGCTGACCGTTGCTTCGCAGTTTCTGATTGCTTCCTTGATCGATCATTTCGGCTTTTTTGGCGCCACGGTCCGCCCGATGGAAATGACGCGTTCGCTGGGTCTTTGCTTGATGCTGCTCGGCGTATGGCTGGTGGTAAAATAGAATTGGTTTCAAAACCACTTCTAATGCGGTTCGTTAAGGCAGCACCCTTGACCTGTTTCTATGAGGGCGATAGAAATTGCGCTAATGTGAATACGGTCGATATTCAATCGGTTAGTATGGTTAAATTTTTCTGAGTTCGGCGCATCGGCCGAACAACCCGCGACATTAATGGGTGTGATGAGATCTGGCAGTTCTTCCGAAGTCTTAAATAGTTGAGGAACCGCTGGGTTTTTTTGACTAAACCGCTGTATAAATGATTATGGGCTACTCTCGAAATCCGCGCAAACTCGTGTATAACGACTCGTAGCAAAAGAACAGTAAAGGAATATGATAACAAGACGTTCAAGTGATTTTCCGAACCTCAAGAAAGGGCAGGTCTATTTTGCTGGAATTTCTTAAAGATGTTTTTCAATTTTTTAAAAAAAATATATGGCCGATTTCAATTCTGACACTGGCCATCGAGTTTCCCTATATTTTGATTCAAAATATTCATTATTTCAGTAATACCTCATCTGAATTTTCCAACACGGTCGGTCTTATCCTTCTTATGGCCACCTTGATCATTTATCCACTTTCAACCGGCGCCCAAATTTCCTTATATGCCATGATTATCCAGGGTAGCAAAATAGATCTAATAAAATGCATTTCCCGCAGCCGTAAACATCTCTTAAACTTGATTGTCGGTTCTCTAATTTACATTTTCTTTACCTTCATGGGATTATTGTTTTTTATCGTACCCGGTATCATCATTGCCGTGCGGTTGTCGTTTTACTGCTTTTTTATTGTTTTAGATGATTTAAAACCCGCTGATGCCTTAAAGAAAAGTGCTCTGGTCACCAAAGAATATACCTGGCGTCTTGTCAATTCCCTCATTATTGTCGGCTTTTTGCTGATCGTCTCCTTATTATTAATTCAACTGTTTCTTAATCAGATTGGCCTTTATAATCTATTCTTAGGAACATTGGTCGATTCACTTTTTTCCATACTGGGGTGGTTGAGCCTGATATTGGTGTTCCGATTTTATTGCCTGTATAAAGATAAAGCTGAAAATATGAGCGAAACGCCGCCGATTGCCTGATATCATCTATTTTCTGTTCCCTCATCTTTCCGAACATATCCATTGGGAATTTTAATCGATACTGCCACTACCTAAAAATTATTTATCAGTAAATTTAGTGATATAGGTCACTTTTTTTGCATTTTTGAACACGATATGCGAAAATATTCATAACCCATGAAGCAAATTATCTCCTCGAAAAATCTGCAAAAGCCGTCACTTTCCATACAGGCCCTTACGGTTGCCAATCTGCTGCCTCTGTTCGGCGTCGTTTTTCTGGGCTGGGATGCTGGGGCCGTCGTTCTGCTTTACTGGATCGAGAATCTGATTGTCGGGTCGATCAACATTCTCAGGATGATCCTGGTAAAAGTTGAATCTACCGCCGGGCAATTTCAGAAATTGTTTATGATTCCTTTTTTCTGCGTGCACTTCGGCGGCTTTTGCGCTGTACACGGCTTTTTTCTACTGGCCTTTTTTAAAATTGGATCCGGCTGGGATGCCTTTTCCCCCAAAGACCCATGGATGGGCCCGCTAATTTTTTTGCAGCTCCTCTATTCGGTGGTCATGCAGCTGTGGCAAAGCCGGCCGCCGGGACTGGAGTGGCCGGTTCTGGGCCTGGCCGTCAGCCACGGTATCTCTTTTGTAAAGAACTTCTTGTGGGGACAGGAATACCTGTCGCTTAAAATCAATCAAATAATGATGCGCCCGTACAAACGAATTGTCTTGATGCATGTGGCCATCATTGCCGGCGGTGTGTTGGTGATGAAGATGGGCTCGCCGGTCGGGCTGCTCTGTGTCCTCATTTTTTTAAAAATCGGTATGGATATCTGGCTGCACGTTAAGTCGCACAAAGCAGCCAGTTCGAGGTGAAGCAGCATAAAAATCAGTGGGCGAATTTGATTTATGTATGATGTGGCCATCATCGGTGCCGGTCCTGCCGGAGCCACCCTCGCCAGGCTGATCGGTGACCGTTACAAAGTCTTATTAATCGAAAAGCGGCAGCTGCCCGATTGGTCTGAAGATTTTTCTTCGATAAAATGCTGCGGCGGGCTTCTGGCCCCGGATGCACAGATGATGCTGTCGAAACTGGGATTGGGTCTGCCCCGCAGCGTATTGGAGGAGCCCCAGCTTTTCGTGGTCAAATCGATTGATATACCGCAAAGACTGGAGAGATATTATCAGCGCCATTACATCAACATGAATCGCAAGAAATTTGATTCCTGGCTGCTTTCGCTGGTACCGGCCTCTGTCGACATTCGAACCCCTTGCCGGCTTCAATCGTATTCTTCGCAAAACAACGGTTTCAAGCTATCACTTGTCCATCGAAAAAAAACATTTGTGGAGAAGGCCAAAATTCTAATCGGCGCAGACGGGGCCAAATCAAAAATTCGCTCCCTATCCGCTCCCCGGCAGCTTTTTCCTCAAAAATATGTCGCCATTCAGGAATGGGTTGAGCGCCAAAATGACTTTCCTTACTTCACTTCAATTTTTGATCGCAATATCACCGATTATTATTGCTGGACAATCCCAAAGGGAAACTATCTGCTGATCGGTGCGGCGCTGCCTTATAAGGAAAAGGCCGCTGAAAAATTTGCACTTTTGAAAGCAACCCTTTCCAGACACGGTATGAAGTTTGGAAAAACCGTATTTAGAGAAGGCACCCTGATTTTAAGGCCGCTAAAGCAAAACCAACTGTTTACCGGTAACCAGGGCATTGCCTTGCTGGGTGAAGCGGCGGGTTGGATCAGCCCCAGTTCAGCAGAAGGACTCAGCTATAGCTTTAAAAGCGCTCTAATGCTGGCAGATGCTTTGCAAAGCACGCTCGATGGATTTGAAAAAAGGTATCATGAGAAGACCCGAAGACTCAGGAAAAATATATTTTTAAAAAATTTAAAATCTATTTTTATTTTCAATCCCGTGCTGAGAAAATTAATAATGAATTCCGGGCTTCAAAGTATTGCGGTAAGACGCGATTAGACTGGCTTTCAATAAGGCGGGATAAAACGGATGGATCCTAAAAAAATCAACATTCGATCCCTTCAATACGGAACGCTTAATCATGAATCTAAATCAATTTGTACCGTTTTCCGTACCGGCGCATATATTATTTTTCATCATTATCTGGGTGGGTGTTTGTAAGCTAATATCTGTTGTCGGTGGTTGGAATATATTGTCCCGGGACTATCAGGCGAATTCGGCATTTGACGGTAAGAAAATGTGGTTAAAAAGCGTTGGTATGCGCCGATGGATGAGTTACAATAATTGTATAACGGTTGGCGCCAATAAATATGGGCTTTATCTTTCGGTATTTCCGCTTTTTCGGATTGGCCACCCGCCGCTGTTTTTCCCGTGGACGGATATATTAACTGAAGAGGGAACCAGACGCTTATTCGGTGATTTTATAAAATTTACATTCACCAGGCAGCCGGATGTCCCGGTAATCTTTCCCAAAAAATTAGCTGCCAAAATTTTTGAACTCAAAGAAAGAAGCCGGCCGGGGTACCCGCCCTGACCGATAAAAATCAGGATAAGATGGCGCTATGCCGATTCGGATGTCATCACCATCAGATTTTATGGTGGTTATGAATTCAGCGGATCAGCTTTAAAATGATCTGATGGATTCGGCTTCGGTGGTCCTTCACTGATCGGGTTTTTGCGGTATTGGCAAGAGCCGGTTTTTGAAATAACCATTTAAATTGACGCAAACCAAAAATGGAGGTGTTCAATGTATTTGCTGGTTAATATTTTGAAAAAAACTCAGCCGCTGTCAGATATTATGGGGGCCTTTGCCAAAATAGGCATCACGGGCTCAACGGTCGTAAACGGCACCGGTATGGGAAGAGTTCTTATGCAAACAAAAGCGTCATTACAGTTGTCGGACCAAATCAACAAGGTCATTACCGACCTTGAATCGGCCAACAATATTGTACTGACCGTCATAAAAGACAAAGATACCCTTGATAATGCCATCGAAACCATCAAATCTTTCTGCGGGGATCTTTGTGAGCCCGGCAAAGGCATTTTATTTGCTCTGCCGCTAGAAGTCGTTGAGGGTTTGACGGAAGAGGAGTGATCAGCGTATTTAAGATTTAGATTAGAGTCCATCTGTCCACCAAACGTCTCGACTCACTTTCTTGAAATGAAATTTTCAGTCATCATACCTGCCCATAATGAGGAAGCATTCATTGGTTCATGTCTGGAATCAATCACGGACGCAGCCAAAAACTATTCAGAAGACATCGAAATAATTGTAGTCCTCAACCGTTGCACCGACCGCACTGCAGAGATTGCCCGAAAATATGGCGCGAAAACCGTCAGAGAAGACCGGCGGAACCTTGCTAAGATCAGAAATGCCGCTGCCCAGTCTGCAAGCGGCAAGGTCCTCATTACTATCGATGCTGACAGTCGAATGACCCCCAACATGTTAGAAGAAATCGACCAAAAACTTTCAACCGGAAAATTCATTGGCGGCGGCGTTATTATTTTGCCTGAAAGAATGTCTGTCGGAATCTTTATGTCATTGCTGACTATCCTACCCGCTTTGTTGATCTACCGCATATCGGGCGGGTTATTGTGGTGTTATCGCCAAGATTTTGAAGCGATCGGCGGGTTTGATGAATCACTGGTCAGTGCGGAAGACATTGATTTTGCCAGGCGATTAAAAGCTTATGGGAAACGCAACGGCAAACGTTTTAGTACCATAACAAAAGCACACATCGTTACCTCCTGCAGGAAGTTCGACACATTCGGAGACTGGTTTCTATTTAGAAATCCGCGCCTGGTGTGGAAAATATTTCAAGGTAAAGATCAAAACACGGCCGACAGGTTCTACTACAATGTTGATCGATAGTTTAAATCACATCGAACCCACCACTGCAGCTCGATAAACCCCGCTGCCCTCGTTTATCCATTGGGGAATGCCATTCAAATTAACGCAAGGATTATGTGAGATTGCTTCGCGTTCGGCGATAGGTCACCACCAAACGATAAATAAAGCCCACCAGCAAGGCGCCGCTGAAAAGGATCATAAAATTGGATGCGTAAAAGGTAAAGATGAAAGATGTCGGATCATTGAGCCGGTAGGCGGAAACCAGCAGTTGAATGCCGAAGACCAGATAAAACCCGGCGATGGCAACCAAGATGATCTGCCGAATCCACCAGTAAGTGCTGACCCGGGGATGTTCCTCTTGCTCTTCATATTCCTCATGGGGTGCTTCTTGCATAACAACTTGATAATAACTATAATCGAATTGCTGTCAACATGAATCTGTTCCGGTATGTTTTGTTTAACCGCTAAATTAGTTATTTAAATAGGAGGTGTGATGATTCAAAGTAATCTTGCCGATCTAAATTCGTTTTTGCCGCTTGAAAGCGGCCCTTTATGACCGGCCACCACAATTCTGGTTCCCGTGATCGGAATCATTTTGGTCGTTATTTTCTCAAAGTATGCCGGTAAAATTTATCAATTTTACGGCAAACTATTTGAGCAATACAAGACTCATCCAGGGGATATAAGTAATCAGGGCTAAAGCCAGCAGCAGGATGGCGATAAAAGGCAATGAGGCCACATAGAGCCTTAAAACCGGTCTTTCAAAGCGGATGCTGGCAATAAACAGGTTAATACCCAGAGGGGGGATCGAAGCGCCGATTTCCAGATTGGCCAAAAAGATGATTCCCAGGTGAATGGGGTCGATTCCGTAAGCCTGCGCAATAGGTGAAAGTAGCGGAACAACCACTACCAGGGCTGAAAAAATTCCCATGGTACAGCCGACTGCCAGCAGAAAAAGATTTAATACGATCAAAAACAGTATTTTGCTTTCGATATGCAGCTTGAAAAATTCCAGCATCTGCATTGGAATTTCAGCATCGATCAGATAGTTGGTCAAGCCCATGGCGGCCCCCAGAATAATTAAAACCGCGCCGACCAGGACCATGCTTTTTTTCATAATTTCTGGCAGGTCTTTCCAGCCAATATCACGATAAATAATAATTTCTACAATGAGAACATACACGGCTGTAATCGCTGCGGCCTCACTGATGGCAAACTTTCCACTGTAAATCCCGCCCAGAACCACCAGCGGCAGTGGCAGTTCCCACCCAGCGGCTTTAATGGCGCCCAAAACCTCAGATATTTTAAAGGGGGTTTTGGGAATATCTTTTTGAACGGCCCGGCTGATACTGAAAACCGATAGGAGCACCACCAGCAAAATCCCGGGTATAATGCCGGCAATAAAAAGCTGATCGATTCTAACCTTGGCGACGATGGCATAGATGATCAGGGGCAGGCTGGGGGGAAAAAGCAATCCCAGGGTTCCCGAGGTGGTTAGCAGGCCCAGGGAGAAGACTTCCGGATATTTCCCGCGGGTCATTGCCGGCAGCAGGATCCCCCCCAGGGCAATGATGGTCAGACCGGTGGCGCCGGTCAGAGCGGTAAAAATTGCACAGGAAATCAGGGCAATGACCGCAAGCCCTCCCGGCAGCCAGCCCAGGACGGCGTTTGAAAGCCGGATCAGCCGTTTGGGGGCGCCGCTTTCTGAAAGAAGATAGCCCGCAAAGGTAAACAGGGGAATGGCCACCAGTACCGGTGTGGTGGCCATGCGATGCATTTCGATGATGATGGCCGACAGATCGATTCCGCTGATAAAAAATAGATATAGGGCCAGCCCGCAGATGACGATAAAAACGGGCACACCGATCAGCATAAAAACAACAGCTGCAAGTACCACCAGAAGAATCATAAATGGTTTCCGGGTTCGCTATTATTGTCGGTGTAAGAAATCATCGTAAACTTTGCGAAAGCGCGGAATCCAAAACGCAGGGTCATCAGCGCAAAGGTGATGGGAATAATGATTTGGGGAATCCAGACCGGAATTTCCAGAAAAGTGGTGCCGCCCATCTGGGCCTCATTTCGAACAAAAGTCCAACCGGCAAAGGTTAGCAGGCCACAGATAATGGCCGATATCAGATGGGGAATCCCTTTGAGATACCGGCTGCCAAGGTCGGAAAACCATCTTGAAAATACCTCGATGGTGATATGTTTTTCTTCTTTGCTGGCCAGACTGGCCCCCATAAACCCCACCCACAGAACCAGATAGCGAACCAGCGGATCTCCCCAGGAAATCCCGGTACTAAAAACATTTCGCAGTATAATCTGCAAAAAGGCCAGCAGGATCATTATGCTCAGCATGGCAGCTATCATGAATTTTTCTACGCGGCCGAGAGTGTCATCCCATCTTTGCCATCTACTCATTGCGGGTTGTTCTTTCTGTAGGTTTCTATTTTGGTGATGACTTCATTCCGTATCTTTTTTGAAAAGCTTTTACCCTCCAAGCGCTGCATGGCTTGATCGGATACTTTTTTAAACTCGACGACCTGTTCCGCTGTCGGGGTAATGATTTTTACGCCGTGTTTGACCATCACCTCAATTGCTTCCCGGTTTTCTTTGCGCACGGTAGCTTTTAACTCCTTCATCCGGCGCCGGCAGGTTTCCAGAAGTATTTTCTGGTGATCGGGAGAAATTTTATGAAATACTTTTTTCTTCATCACCAGGCCCCCGACCAGGTAAATCAGATTGACGTCGGTCATGTATTTGGTTTTGGTAAACCATTGCAGAGAAATGGCGCCGCTTGGCGGCGCGTAGACCACATCCACCAGTCCGGTTTGCAGTCCGACCAAAACATCCGGCACCGAAAGCGGAATGGCGGCTACATTGGCCTGATCAAATATCACTTTAGTCATAGGTGAATCTTCCCAGGTCCAGACTTTAGCCTTTCTGAGATCATCCAGGGTGGCGATCGGAGTGGTTGACATCAGGCGCACAAATCCGCCCTCTGACCAGCCTAAGAGGATATAGCCCTTTTCATCCAATCCCTTTTGAAAAAACGCATCCATTTCTTCAATTACGTAATCGACCTCGGAATGCGACTCAAAAAGAAACGGGATCTGAAACACATCCATCTCGCTGAAAATTGCCGATAAGCCCGCAGAGGTCAGGGCGGCAGCGTGAATCTGTCCGATATGCATTTTTCTGAGCATATCTTTTTCATCTCCTAACACCCCGCCGGGATAAAACTTAAAACCGACCTGTTTATCGGTTTTTGCGCTCACCTCTGCAGCGATGGCATGAAAGGTCTTAATCCAAGAACTTCCCTCCGGGGCCAGGGTGGCAATTTTGATCTTAAGCGTCTTTGCCCCACTCGCAGCCGGTAATATCATCAGACTCAAAGCGATAAAACCAAGCCAGGCTATTCTGATCAATGGGGATCGGATCATGCGAAGACCTCCTAAAAATAATCGTCTACCTTTTCAATCAGTTCTTTTGCTTTTTTATGCGCCACGGTGTTGAGCAATGTTAACTGCGGTATTTTGTCGACCGGGGTCTCCAATACCCTCTGAAGGGTGGCCACAAATAATTTCCTGTCAAAGGTTTTGCGGGCGTAATGGTCGGCATAATAAACCTGGGTCATTAAAAACTTGTCCTGGCTGAACTCCAAGGCTTTTTGGAAATGGTGCTGGGCCCGGCTTAAGTCACCCCCGGCAATTTTGGGTCTGGAGGCAAACCATATGCCCATAAACAGATGGGGGCCGCCGAAGTAAAATTTTTCATCCAGCACCAGCACCCGTTTCATTAACGCCTCTACCCGGGGCAGTTCGGCCACGGCGGCCATCGAGTCTAAACTTAACCGAATCCAGCTTCCCCAGCAAGTTGCCGTCCAGAACATGTAGGGGACATCGTCCTTGCCTAACCGATTTAAGGCTTTTTCGAAATCATCAAACGATCTTGAAACCGGTTGTTTTAATCCCTGCAGTTCCAGCGCGCGCAGGGCATATTTTTTGGCCTTTGCATAGAGGGTGCGTGCGTATTCTTTGTCCGCATCTTCGACAAAGGCGGAGGCGAATGAAGCATAGGCCTGAGCGGCGGTAATCAGCAGGCGCGCATTGTCCGGCACGGCTTCGACCATGCCATCGATTAACATGAGGTAGGCGGGCATCCCTTCACGGATAACCCTTAGATCGGATTGCTTGTTGGCAGAGTTAGACACATCTTCTAGAAGCGTTGCAGCGGATCCCACGGTCATTTGCTTGTTAGGAATGCAGGCAGCTGCAATAACGAGGGTAAGAAAGATCGAGAAAATTCCCATCCAATTCCGCGAAGAACACATCTCTTGTACCTCGAAGCCTTGAAAGCGGATTTAGTGCCTTAAACCATTTCCAAAGTATTTATATAGTCAAATTTCACCTGTTGTCAAAAAGTAAATGGCAATATAAATTGTATGGCAGGAGAAATAGACCACAACATATAGTAGTTTGACAGATTCCTAAACGGAAAATTCAGGTTATTAACCGATTAAAATTAGGTAAAGGAGCAAGACTAAAAAAAAGGCGGTTTCAGAGATCGGTCATCTGCCGTTTCTCATAAACCACCTTTTTAAGACTATCTGATTATCGTAGTGCGTTGGTGTCAGGATCTTGCCGCCTAAACCGAGTTACCACCAACAGGTATGCCAAGGTATCATTTAGCTTGAGCGGCTGGTCCTAGCAGAAAAGAAAAGTTATTTGTTCAGCTAAGCAGTTCTTAACCACACGCTTCTATTATTCAGCAGGAATGTAAGGTATTTCTTCTCCCCACCATCCGCGGTCCGCCGACATTTTAGCATGCTCAGCGGTTGGATTGTCATATTCCCACCAGCTGAACTTCACGTGGCTCCAGTCTTTGTAAAGGCTATCGTGAGCCAAAAACTCGTCGCTACATCCTGCCAGCAATAGCCCAATGAATAGTAAAACAATCAGCTTTTTCATTTTTTTTCCTCCTTTTCTAAATTCTGCCCCCCAATGCTCACTATGAATAGAATTATGGATACCGTTTATATTAATCATAATTAATTAAAATACAACAAAAAAATTGGCCAGAAGTAAAAAAAAGTAAGTATCTGCTATACGTGTAGAAAAGTAGAAGTAATGTTTAAAAATCCACTCATGATCCGAATGACTTTTCCTTCCTTATTGCTTCACTAAAAACACCCTTAAGTTTGCGGCCATTATAGCCGATCAACATTTAATGTCCTGGCTGTTTTCAAAGGTTTGCACGGACCGGCCGGCATGGCTTTTGCTCATCAATGTTAGCGAAATAATTTTCCGGATGCCATAATGAATTCGAAACGTTTTAACTATCCGGAATTAATAGAAAAAAAGGATTTGTTTCAATGTTTATCCAGAGCACGGCTCTCATTAACAAGGCAAAAACGGACATGCGACGCAGCAATTTTTTCTTTTGTCTGTCCTGTCTGCTTCTCATCGCCCTGACGACAGCTTGCTCGACCTATTCCAAACCGGATGTTTCACTTGTATCTGATGCCCTGCTGACGAATGAAGATGAACAAATGCTCTGGCAAAAATCAGAACAGGAGCAACTCACTTTCGAAAATAACGGCCTTATTTACCCGGATCAGGAGCTTGAAGATTACTTAAATCAAGTGGCGGCCAGACTTAAGCCTCAATCGGTGCCGGAGGGTCTGGAGATCCGGGTGAAGGTGATCAAGAATTCCTATTTGAATGCCTTCGCCTACCCCAATGGAATAATTTATATCCATACCGGCCTGCTGGCAAGAATGGATAATGAAGATCAGCTGGCGGCGGTGCTGGCACATGAGTTGATCCATTGCACCCAACGACACGCCTTGAGGGCCTTTCGACGGTACCGGGAACAGCCGGCTATTTTAACCGCCGTTCAACACGCGCTGCTTAAAACCAGAGGTTTGCAGGAGATAGCGCGTAATCTAGGTGTCACCGGGGCAATGGCTGCCATCAGCGGATATGTGCGCGAAATGGAAACTGAGGCAGATCTGTTGGGAATTGAATTGATGACCGCTGCAGGCTATAATCCGGAGGAGGCTTTTTTTCTTTTTGACCATATGATCACCGAAATTGAAAGGGAGGGACTCGAGGAACCTATCTTTTTCGGAAGTCACCCCAAGGTCCAGCAGCGAGTTGATAATTTGCAAAATCTGTCCGATCCTGTATACTTAAATACAAGGCCTCCAATCAAAAACCCTGAAATATATTATGCAAAACTGGGGCAGTTGTTTTTAGATAATGCCAGCTTGGATATCCGGTTAGGGCGGTTTCAGACCGCCAAGCGGGGTATTGAAAAATTTTTGCAGATCAAACCGGATGACAGCCGGGCCTTTTTTTTACTCGGAGAAATCTACAGACAGCAGGGGCAGGCTATCGATACCCATATGGCGCTCAAAAACTACAACCGCGCCATTGCCCTGGATCCGGGTTATGCAGCTCCTCACAAAGCGATCGGGTTAATCCATTATAAAAATGGCCATCATGCGCTGGCCAAAAAATTTTTTGAGTCGTGTTTGCAGCTTTCGCCCAACGCTCCGGACAAAGCCTATATCCGGGGATACTTAAGGCAATGCACGCTCAGCGAGGAAGGATAATGAAAAAATATGTCTGGGTCATGATGTTTGTGTTTGTGGCAGGCTTTGTGGGCTGCACGCATACCGGCGGAGTTTCGAAACCGGCTTCTTACCGTATTACGATTGACATTCCCGAAGGCTGGCGAAAAATAGATAACAACCGCTACCTGTTTGTCACCAAAGAAAGCCCCTTTCTACAGTACATTATGGTTCAAAACCGCCCCATCGACAGATCGTTTCGCAATACCAAAAAGAAAATTCAAAGGGACATGATCCCGGAAGAGGCGGCCCAGATTATTATTGATGAGCTGATATCCGATCAGAATCTGATGAATTTAAGGATTCTGGATAACACACCAGCCACCCTCCAGGGGCATGAAGGGTTTAAGATCTTATATACTTACAGTGATTCGGATGATCAAGTGTATAAAACGCTTTATTATGGTTTTATAAAAGAGGATACTTTTTTTAACCTCCGGTTTACGGCAGCGGATCGGATTTACTTTCAAAGGGATATCGGTGACTTTAGAAACATTCTGAACACCTTTCAGATCATAAAAAAAGAAGCCGCCTAGCTATTTTGATGCGGGTTCTATAATCCAGTGCGGCGTATCGGTTTAATCGATAAAATATTCTATATTGGCTTTGCCCATAATCTGACTCTCAAATTTGACGGTCGTATCTTTGCTTTTCGAAATCATCACCTGGTTATCGCGGGTGACATCATAGGCTTCCAGATACCCCTTTTCCTTCAGTTCTTTTAACCCTGTCCGCACCTTTGATTTTAGCTGCTTCATTTCCTGTCCGATATTCAGATTTACGGCCCGGGCCAGCCGGGTGATCTCAATTTGCGATTCGGTCTCGTACTGCCCCTGATAGAAACGATAAAATGCTTTGCTGATATCTGACTTTAAACCGTTTCTGAAAACCATATCAATGTTGGTCACAAAACTTTCTGCATACATCTCCAGAAAATATGGGTTAACCACAATCCGGATTTTTCCGCTGCCCTGATCTTTATCCGCGAAGCTAAGGATCGAACCGGTTAATTTTTTTAACGTTTTTCTTTTTTTCCCTTTGCCTCTGGAAAGCCGCAAATCAATCCGGGTGCCGGCCAGCCGTTGAATACTTTTCCAGATTTCAGCCGCGTTTTTCGGTGTGGGTACGATGTTGACCATCCGGGCCAGTTCGGTCTGAGAGGTCTCAAAAGCGTCTCTTTCATACTTGGTCATGAGCGCCAGCAGACCAAATAATGTGGTTTCGTCGAAAATAATCAGCAGCTCGCCCACGACCTGCATGCTTCCCCAGGAATTGTTATCACCGGAGTCCAGCCGCACCAGCGGCCATTCGTTTGATTTATGCCGGCTCTTAAAATGAAACGGTGAAACCCGCGTCAACATGGTGGGCATAAAGCTAAAAAACCGCTGAACCGGTGGCTGGCGGCTGATATGATCGTTTACATATCTGGCGGCCTCCTTAATAATTTGCTTTCCGGTAAGCTTCGGTTCCAGAGTGTCGATGGTATTTCCGTCTGGCTTTGCAACTTCCGGCGGAATCGAATCCTGCTTCTCTCTGTTCGGCATGGAAATCTCCTTGTTTTAAAAATAATTTTTTTAAAACTGGGCGAGGTCAGCTATCAAACACGCCATAGGCAAAGGAATATATTTGAAGCGGCGTTAAAAAAGCAACCAGCTTATGGCATCGATTCTGCTTTTGTATTTCTGTGTAGGTTGATTTTTGGGATGGCCAGGTTGGTTGCCGTAACTATAAAGAAAAATAACAAGATTGTCAAAAGAAGGTTGTTTGCTTCATATTTCGGTATTACTTTCACTTCATTCACATTCAGTGCCTCTGGCCGCTCGCTTCTGGTCTCTGGCTCAGAATGCAGGCATGCGTAAGCACGCCCCTAAGAAATCGGTTGCCCTTAAAATTGTAGGGCGGGGTATATTCCCGCCCGCAGGAAGGTGTCATGATGATATTGCAAATACGCGTCTATTATTCAGCCAAGAGCAAGCAGCCAGCAGCGAGTAACCAGCAGCCAGGAGCCAGTGACCAGACGCCAGAGGCCAGAAATTAGTGACCCTATGATTATCTATGACACAAATATGAAAGAAGGTCTGACTGAATTCGGTATTGAAATTCCGATACATCACAGCCGGGCTGCCCGCACATTTGAAAAACTAAGGGACCATAAAATTTTGGGCCCGAAGATGGATCAATGGCTTATCAGCAGCATCAACGAAACCATCACCCGCAAGGATCTGCTGCGGGTGCATTCCGATGAATATGTGGCCCGATTATTCTCGGATAAGCTCGAAGATGAGATAATCAGAACCTTTGAACTCATTGATGATAGCGGCCGGTACTATCGATACAATCCGGATAACACCACTCACCCCCTGACACAACTTTTTGATCGTCT
>JASFIX010000019.1:0-16667 GCA_050122435.1 Desulfobacterales bacterium | reverse complement strand
GACTTTCTCCTTGTTTTTTGCCCTGACTTCGGCCTGTTGTTTCAAATCCGAAACAAAGCTTGGCCACGGCCCGCTTTCAAGCTGGTCCAACAACGGGGTTTTATGTTTTGCCATTATTTACCTCCATTATTCGTTAATAATTTCGCTTCAACTATAATAAATCATCTTCCCCTCCAGGGATTCGCAAGAATTCACCTCCTCTCGATCCGTTTTTTTCTGATTTTATTACAAATATTTTCGTTTATGATTTTCTAAATTATCAAAAGACCTGATATAGAATTAATCTTTAAGCTTGTCAATAAAAAAGAATCGTTACAACAGGTTAAGGCCATTAAAATCGAACCATAATTCTGGTAACACTTTATCTTGTGTCCGGTGAAAAAGGGAGCCCATTATGTAGTGGAAAAGTCAATCAAATTGCATGTTAGGAAAGTTTTATGAAAAGGGAATTACGTTAAATCTTGTCTGATCAAAAAGGGAATAATTGAGAATTGGAGTAATGGAGTAATGGATCGACTTATTTGAAACAATCCTTGGGCACGCTACCATTCCAATACTCCATCACTCCGGTACTCCAATACTCCATGTTCTTAATTAAATCGAAAGAATTTGCTGGATGGAAGCGTAAAGGATCTCACCGTGGGTATTTATATTTTTCTTAACGACTGCCAGCCCAGGCATTTGCGGGTTTGACCGGTTGATAATCGCTCCGGTCAGATCAATGAGGTCCTTTTCGCTGCAGGATGTCAGATAAGCAACAAAGCAGGCCAGCGGCGAATCCGGCAAGAATGGAATATCGGGCTTCATTGAAAGGGCTTCTAAAAAGCCGACTAAGGTGGCTTCAACGGCAAGGCTGTCAGACCACACCATTTCTCCAATCCCGTCGAGACGGTCGAGCCGTATGTGAATCGAAAGGTTTAAGAAAAAAATCAGCAGCGCCTGCAATATCTGCTGCGGATCAACCGGGGTGGTTTGAGTATTCTTCTGATCTCCGAAGATCGCTTCATATCGCCGGACGGAAACGAGCTTTAGATCCAGCTTTTCATTTTTAACCCTCACAATAAAATCACCGGCTGCATGGTGCCAGGAAAAAACCTGCTCAAAAGATTCCAGGTTATAGTAACTCGTCAGAATTTTTGAAACCAGGGCATAAAGAGTTTGGGTCTGCTCGACTGAGAGAAAAAACCTGCCGCGGACATCATCCCACACCATGATTTTGAGTATCTTGTCGACCGGATCGAATGAAGTATGGAATTCATGGTAGCCCTCAAACCATTGGCCCAAAAACATCGCGAAACTTTCCCCGTTTAATCCGTCAGCTCGACCCAATCCATAGGCCTGCGGTAAATAGTGAAGGGGCTGCTCGGTGTTCAGCCGGTTTATGAGATGAAATTCCGCTTCAATAAATCTTCTGCCGGTTTCGGAAATGGCCACATTGAGTACAAAGGAAAGTTGCTGCTGATTTACTACGGTTTCGATTCGGGAGGGATGATAAAATTCCCCGTGTTTTTCAAGACGAATACGGATCTCCTCGATGTCGGAGGCTGTCACATCCCGATTAAGCTGTCTGGAAACCGCCCGGGTGATTACTTCAAATGAGTTAGCCTCAAGACACGACCGGGCCGCCCGAAAATAGGCTGCATGGCTTATAGATTCGCCGTGTCCATCATGTTTTATCAGGGTATCGAGCCGCAGGGGTATGGGCTCATGCCATATCGGGCTGTCCTGGGTGACGGGTTCTTTGGAATAGGATATAAAAAAGGAAAAGCGGGGCATTAAAATGTGTTTGGTTTATTGTTTTTTAAGCTCTTCGATTTCTTTTAATATCTCGGGCGGCACCTCATACCCTAAAGCCACAGCCTTATCGCAGTGATCGATGGCAGCTTTGCTTTCTCCTTTTTCTAGATAGGCAATGGCCAGATTATGGTGGGCCGGGGCAAAATCCGGGTGAAGATTCAAGGCTTTCAAGTTGGCCTCGATGCTTTCCTCAATCATGCCTTTGATTAAATAGGCATTGGCCAAATTGGCGAAGGCCTGAACATACCTGAAATTAAAGGTCGTCGCCTTTTCAAGCGCCTTAATGGCTTCGTCGATGTTTCCTTTTTGAAGCTGGATAAAGCCGATGTTTCCCCAGCCTTCTGAAAAACCGGGCCTGGCTTTGACGGCCGCTTGATTATGCGCCAGGCAGCCGTCAAGATCACCGCGCTGTAGTGCGATCCCACCAAGGGCAACATAGGCTTCGGCCAGACCCTGGCTGTTTTCAATGGCTTCATAGAGGTGCTTCTCGGCTTCATCATATTTTTTCTGACCCATTAAGGCAACGGCCAGATTATAATGAGAATTGCCACATTCCGGATTTTGAGCAATGGCCTGCCGCTGCCGGGCAATAAATTCATCTACGTTTTTGGCTTTTGTCATATGGTCGTATCCTTTTATGGTTTTCTTCTGGCGCTGATATTAAGGATCAATTCGGTATTTGTCAAAATATATATCTAAATCATTCTTATCTTTTTGCTTGACATCAAATTGCCTTTTAACTACCGTTTTTGTTCATAAACTGCGGCAGAAATAACTGCCGAACCTTAACGCTTATTTTCTAGCACTGGGGGTAATCATGAAAGCAGGATGCTATACCGCAATCATCACACCGTTTAAAAACAATGCCGTTGATTATGAAGGCCTGGAAAAACTGGCCGATTTTCAAATTCAAAACGGCATCACCGGCATTCTGGCAGTTGGAACCACAGGTGAAAGCCCGGTTCTGACATGGGATGAACATAATAAGGTAACCGAAACGATTGCCCAAAAGACCAAAGGCAAGTGTCTGTGCATTGCCGGCGCCGGAAGCAATAATACTGCTGAGTCCCTTGCGGCAACCCAACATGCGGCGGAAGTCGGGGCCGATGCCGTATTGCTGGTGGAGCCGTATTACAATGGTCCCAGTTCCCTTGAAATTCGAAAAGAATACGTTGCGCCGATCGCAGCGGCCTATAAAGACCTTGATGTTATCCCTTACGTCATCCCGGGCCGCACGGGTACCCAGTTATTCCCGCAGGATCTGGCCCTGTTGTATAAAGAGTACCCCAATGTCAAGACAGTAAAGGAAGCGACCGCCAGTATCGATAATATGAAGCTCACCCGGGAATGCTGCGGGCCAGACTTTATGATTTTATCCGGCGATGACGGAATGACATACGAAATGATGACGGACCCTCAGGTCAAAGCCGCCGGGGTGATCTCAGTCGCTTCCAACGTGGCCCCGAAAGCGGTGACCCAGATGGTTCAATCGCTAAACGACGGCAACACATCTGAGGCCCAATCACTGGCGCAAAACCTGGAGCCCCTTTTCAATCTGGTAACGGTAAAAACAACCGAGCAGACGCCTTATGGGGAGGTATCCTGCCGGGCTCGAAATCCATTGGCCTATAAGGCCTTGATGTCACTTTTGGGTATGCCTTCGGGAGGATGTCGGCGGCCGCTGGGCAAAATGAGCCAAAACGGATTGCAAACCGTACTGGATGAAGTCCGCAAGGTGCAGGCAACCGCACCGGAAATACTACAACCGGTGGCGGAATTTTTTAATGTGGATATCGCCGAGCGCCTGGAAAACGAGAAATACATTGAGGGATTAGCATATGATTCATATTGATCTTTGTATATCGTCAAAATAATTAAAACAAAAAGCCGGTTTCAACTGAAACCGGCTTTTCTACTTTGAAATTTTTTTTATCTTTTTTCGGCGCCCTCCGCGCCTCTGCGGTGAAAAAAAAGATGTCTATTTTTCAGCATCCGCCTTAAGCTTGAAATCACCTTCTTTGAACAGCAACCATTTAAGCCACTTCAAACCAAATTTTAGCAGCTCGATTTCGTCATCCTTGATTCGGTTAAGGGTGGCTTTGTCAACTTCGTAACGGTCCAGAAACGAGCTTTCAAAAACAAATTCCCGAAATTTATCCAGATTGTAGCTGACCAGAAAAAACATCTTTTTAGTCTGTTCGGTAAGCTGCATATTGGGCGGGAAAGACCGCTTTCGCACCAGCAAATCAGTCCATTCCGCATTGATTTCGTCGTGAATATCAACCCCCTGATCTTTGCGCCATTCCTTAACCGTCCAAAGTTTGTCTTCATTAAACCCCAGGCAGTGCGGTTCATGAACGAAAAAATAGAATTCTTCTCCATCCGCATCTTCTTTGTGGCTTAGCGAGGCAACACCCAAAGGATAATAGCGGCAGGTGGTTGGCCGATCATCGTAGACAAGACAACCGTTTTCCCTGACAAAAGGGCACAACTTACTGTCCGTATCTTTTTCTTCCTCCTCCAGGAACTTAAGCGTAATCACCGGCAGGCCTGTTTTTTCCAGCAATTGCGGTTCGGTGTATATGGCTAAAAATTCATCGGAAGGCAGATCCAGCTTGTTTTTAAGCCGAATAACATCATAGGGTGTCAGTAGGATAGTTATATCCCGGCAGCACTGTGTGAAACATTCAACCCCGGGATGGCACTTAAACTTAAACTGACTTTCCGGGCCAAGTCGAACCGGTTCGACATTGGCCATACGATCGCTGTCACTCATTTTAACTTCCTTTCATTAAAACCATTCTTACAACCATTGGCAATTCCTCAGTTGCAAGTGTGCGCTTATATATGAGCCGGCAGGCGAAGTCAACTAACCGATTCGCCTCTTAAAATGGTTTCAGGTGTCGGGTGTCAGGTGTCAGGTTTTGGCAACCTATAGCGGCTTCGCATGCTTTTATCAGTATCTCGCTGACACCTGAAACCTTTACATTGATGAAGATAACTTAATTCTTGATTTATGATCTAAATATACTATATCCATTAAAAAACGAATTAAAAGAAAATTTATAACAAGATAAATACTTGAATTATACAGGAGGACTCCATGGAATTGACCGTCACAGAGGCTGAAAAGCTAAAAGAAAAGCCGGACCAATCCAAACTCGGTTTCGGCACCCTGTTCACCGATCATATGTTTATAATGGATTATACTCCGGACAAGGGATGGCATGCGTTTCGCATCGAGCCCTATGGGCCCATGGTATTGGATCCGTCAACCATGTTTCTGCATTATGCTCAGGGCGCTTTCGAAGGACTGAAAGCTTATCGAACCGACTCCGGAAATATCCAGCTTTTCAGGCCCCAAGAAAATTTCAAACGCTTGAATCGCTCCTGCCGACGCTTATGTATGCCGGAAATCGACGAGGATTTGGCTCTTGACCATCTCAAACAGCTTCTCACAATGGAAAAAGACTGGGTTCCGGGCGAGCCCGAAACCTCGCTTTACATCCGTCCTACGCTAATCGCCACGGATCCTTATATCGGTGTGCGGGCTTCATTTAACTATCGGTACTATATTATTCTTTCACCGGTTGGCGCCTATTACCCCGAAGGATTTAACCCGGTAAAAATTCTGGTTACCCATGAGTACGTTCGCGCTGTGCGCGGCGGGGTGGGAGAAGCCAAAACGCCCGGTAACTATGCCGCCAGCATCCTGGCAGGTGAAATGGCCCACAAAGAAGGATATGCTCAGGTGCTGTGGCTGGATGGTGTCGAGCAAAAATATCTTGAAGAAGTCGGCTCGATGAACATCTTTTTTGTAATAGAAGATGAGATCGTCACCCCCGAATTAAACGGAAGCATTCTGCCGGGTGTCACCAGGGATTCGGTGATAAAACTGGCTAAACACTGGAATGATAAAGTGTCGGAGAGAAGAATCAGCATCGATGAGTTAATGGAGGCCAACGCCAAGGGCAAACTGCAGGAAGTTTTTGGCGCCGGAACCGCAGCGGTTATCTCTCCGGTCGGTGAGATTAAATACGGGGACCAGGTGATCACCATTGCCGGCGGCGAGGTCGGCCCGGTTGCCCGGAAATATTACAAAGCCATCACCGATATCCAATACGGCAAAGCCGAGGACCCGCTGGGGTGGATTGTGCCCGTCACCGATTGAAAAATTGGAGTACTGGAGTATCGGAGTTTTGGAGTAATGGAATTAAATTGATATCACCCAATTGTGTTTTTCCAATACTCCATTGCTCCAGCACTCCAGCACTCCATCACTCCAATATATGTTTAGGAGATATTAATGACTCGTCCTGAGGCTGTAGACCATCTGACTGCATTTACGGAAAAAATGCGGCAGGAAGGGCTGCAGCCTCTGGTAATCGAAACATTCGCATATTACTACAACAATTTGCTGACCGGAGAAACCGGACTGATCTACGATCGAGAGATTCAACCGGTTGAAGCCGGTGAAATAGAAGATTTTAAAAATCTAGCTAAATATGCTGCTGCCGGCCAACAGGCTTTGGATCACTCCGTAAGAATTGTTTTAAACGGTGGTCTGGGAACCACCATGGGGTTGACCGGACCCAAATCATTAATCGAAGCTAAAAACGGAAAAACATTTCTTGAAATTATTTTAAAGCAGGCTGAAAACAGCGGATTTCAGCTGGCTTTAATGAATAGTTTTAACACCCAGGATGCCACCCTGGCGGCATTAACAAAGCTGAAACCCTCCCCAGCTCCGCTGCAATTTATCCAGCACAAGTTCCCCAAAATCCAGCAGCACAACCTGACACCGGCAGCATGGCCGCAAAATCCGGAGTTAGAGTGGAATCCGCCAGGCCATGGGGATGTGTTTACGGCTCTCAATACCTCCGGCATGTTGAAGCAATTACTGGAAAACGGCATACGGTATGCATTTATCCACAACCTGGATAATCTCGGTGCCGGCATGGAAGAATCGTTGCTGGGTTGTTTTGCAGAAAATGGGTTTTCATTTATGATGGAGGTGGCTGAAAAAACTCCGGCGGATATAAAAGGCGGGCATCTTGCCAGACATCATAATGGACGGTTAATTTTACGAGAAGCCGCCCAATGCCCCCGGGACGAAATAGCAGCCTTTGAGGATATTACCCGCTACGGCTTTTTTAACACCAATAACATCTGGATTAATTTAGAATCATTAAAAGCACTGTTTGAAAAAGAACACACCATCCGCCTTCCAATGATCCGCAACCCGAAAACGCTGGACCCCAGAAATGAAAGCAGTCCGCCGGTATTCCAGATTGAAACTGCCATGGGGGCGGCCATATCGCTATTTGATGACACGACGGCAGTCAAAGTGCCACGATCCCGCTTTTTCCCGGTCAAATCGTGCAATGACTTACTGGCCTTGCGCTCAGATTGTTATGTCCTGGGAGAAAAAAATAATCTGAAGATAAGTCCGAAACGCCTGTCGGCAAACAGAGCGGATACCATCAAAATAAAGCTGGATCCGAAATTTTATGGAAAAATTGATCTTCTTGAGGACCATTTTAAGGAAGGACTGCCTTCTCTGGTGGATTGCGAATCGATCAATATCGAAGGCGATGTCTATTTTGAAGGCGATGTCACGATCAAAGGCAGCGTGTCGATTAAAAACAGCCAGGATTCTCCGGCCGTCATCAAAAAGGGCACCGTCATCGACAGCGATATTATCTTCTAACGATTCTTAGATACCAAAATCCACAATCTGCATTCCGCAATCTGAAATCTGAAATCGACTATTCTCTTTTACGAATCAAATATTGAATCGTAACTTTATCTTTTGAGCCCGGTGCGATTTTGAGTGTTGCCGGATTCAGTAACAGTTTCGCGGTAATTTCGCCCTTGCCGCTCAGATTATCCAGCAGTACTTTTTCAGTATAAATGGTGGTTAATTTTTCAAGGATCCGCTTGCCACCCATAACCTCAATCGTTTCCGGATCCATCGCAAAATCCAAAAGGATCAATTCCGGTGATAATTTTCCGGCCCAATCGATTTGAACCGGCAGTTGTTTTTTTATGGTTTCATCCATGACGACATCGATAGTGGGGGGGGTCACTTCACGCAACACGATTCCAGGTGGCAGTGAAATGTCTTCAGGTGTAATGTTAAAAGCGTTTTGACCGATAACCGCATTGCTAATATCCAAACGAACATTGACCTGATCCGGAGTAACGGATTTTACCAAAGCGCCCGACCCACTTAATACCAGGCTAACAGATTTTACCGAGGTATCGACAATTTCTGTGCCGTCGGCTCGATTTGTATAATCCACGGGGATGTCAAGGGAAACCAGCGTATCCTGCCCTCTGGAAACACTGAACCAAATCCCGGTGATGAATACAATGGACAACAGTGCAGCCGCTGCTATCTCAAGCCCTTCTTTTCTAGCAACCCCTTTCTTGACAGCCGCGGTCCCTAAATGCTCCTGTAGGTTTTGTTCCAGAGTCTGTTTCCGCCGAATCTCACGCAACCGGTTGCCCTTGGCAACGAGCACATCACCTCTTTCTTCAGAAACAACAATGGCCAGGGCATCGGTTGCTTCCGCCAGACCCAGAGCCGCGCGATGCCGGGTGCCATAATAAGACGGCAAATCATCTCGGTCAGATAAAGGCAGTATTGCGCCCACGAAGCTTATCTGATCTCCCTGAACGATGGCAGCGCCATCATGCACCGGATTATCCGGCCAGAATACGCTGGTGATCATCTCTTTGGTGATCATCCCTTTCCATGGTGTGCCTCCATGCACCGTATCGCCCAGATCCTCTTTTCCCGGAAATACAATCAATGCGCCGCATTTGGCTTTGGCCATACTAAACACACTTTCGACAATAATTTCCGTTGGGGTGACGGCGGATTTTAATGACAACCCCCAGAGGATGGATTTTAAATTTTTGGCCTGCAGAACCCGGCGGATTTCATTTCGGAACACGACAATGATGATAATGGCGCCAACAGCCACGATGCCCTGGACCACCCAGCTGGTGACGATCAACCCTAAGGAGATGGCAATTCGCTGTAAAAACCACAGGACGGTCATACCGATGAGAACCCGAAAAACATTGGTTCCTCTGAAAAGCACGTAAAAGCGGAAAAGGATATAACTGTTTAAGATGATATCAATCATATCCTGCCAGCGAATCGTGGCTAAAAAAACAAAAAGTTTTTCCATAATGTGTTAATCCGTCACGCTAAATCGTAACACCCCAAAAACATTGCCTTTGTCATCGGTGATTTCTACCCGCCAGGGACCAATATCGGTTCTGCGCAGCTGAATACTGCTGTAAGTTGACCAGCGAGGAGGATTCAGCTTCAGCCTTATCTTGGCGCTGGGCACATCGCGATGATACCAGATGTGGTAAATGAGCGCTTTCTGGGGTACCGGATCAAATACCGTGAAACTCACCGCTTTTTCTTTGCTGGCGGAAAAAACCGTCGTCGGATTTCGGGGAAGGTCGGAATAAATTTCTTCACACATCACCGCCTCAGACAATCTTAGCTGATCCGCATTAGCGACTGTGACATTTTTCATGAAAAATAATGGAAAGAAAAGAAAAAGCTGAATTGTGACAATGACACCCAAATTAAAAACGAAACGATATCTCATAGTTGCTCATCCTGAGTCAATTTTTTTGAACCTGAGTTGAAACGCTCAATTCTGGTTCTAAAATGTTTGCGAATAAATTTGAATTTTAAACCGGCGAACAAACCAGCTTACAAAAAATGCCAGATTGATAAATCTTTAAAAATTTCTTATGCTTATATTTAAATTTTTTCAAGAGGAATTTCAATTTTCAATCAGCGGGGTCACCGCTGCAATTTTTCACATTTTCTTTATACAAATTGTGACTAAAATTTTTGCATATTCGGATTCCGTATTATATTTTCTTATTTTAAGATCATATTCTAAAAAGTAAAAAAATTATGACCCAAGATGCCCAAATAGTTCAAGACCCTCAACCGGGAATCCGGATGATTCGCTTTTGCGGGGATTTGCTGACCTTCACCCTGACGCTGCCCCGATCCCAGTCCGGAACTGCCTGGGTGCGCACCAATATTGGCCAGGTAAAAATCATTAGAAATGAAATTATAAGGGAAGTGGAAAAAAATGAACCGCCCCTGGGAAAGGCCTGGTTCGACATCCCCATGAAGCGGATCGATGACCATCGTTTTGAAGCCACCCTACCGCTGTATGAAGTGGGTCATTTTGAAGCCAAATGTTTTTTCTTAAAAGAAGGTGAAGCGCAGCCCACATGGCCACCGGGGCCCAATAGCGCCGTCAATGTTGAATCGGCCGATGCCTGCTGCGCCAATATCATTTATAATGCGTTTGTGCGGCAATTCGGCGCCAATAAGACCGGAACCCAGCGGCTGGCCCCATCAGATGAAAATTTTATCCGAAAACTCGACCAAGACGGTTATGCCGTAATTCCGCCCTCAGGGACCTTTCGAGACCTGATCGGTGAACTCGACTTTATTATTGGCGAACTGGGATGCCGCCTTCTTTTACTGCTGCCAATCCACCCCACGCCAACAACCTATGGGCGCATGGGAAGATTTGGCAGTCCTTACGCTGCTTTGAGTTTTACCGCCGTCGATCCTGCTCTGGCTGAATTTGACCCGCATGCCACCCCGCTGGAGCAATTTATCGAGTTGGTGGATGCGGTTCATCAACGTAATGCCAAAATCCTGATCGACATTGCCATCAATCACACCGGCTGGGCCGCCCGTCTGCATGAAACGCATCCGCATTGGCTGGTCAGAAGCCCCGAAGGCCGTATCGAGGTTCCCGGCGCCTGGGGCGTTGCCTGGGAAGATCTGACCAAATTGGATTATTCCCAGCCCGGCCTGTGGCAATACATGGCAGATGTCTTTATCACCTGGTGCCGGCGGGGGGTGGACGGTTTCCGCTGTGATGCCGGTTATATGATTCCACTGGCAGCCTGGAAATACATCGTCGCCAAAGTAAGGCAACAATTTCCCGATGTTGTCTTTTTGCTCGAAGGCCTGGGCGGCAAAATATCGGTGACGCGTGATCTATTAAACAGCGCCAACTTGAATTGGGCCTATTCAGAGCTGTTTCAAAATTACGACCGAGGTCAAATCGAACACTACCTGCCGGAAGCCATCGACATCTCAAAGACTGACGGCATCATGGTTCATTTTGCAGAAACCCATGACAATCTCAGGCTGGCACAGCAATCCGAAACCTATGCTCGCATGCGCACCGCTCTGTGCGCACTGAGTTCCCACAACGGCGCCTTCGGCTTTGCCAACGGGGTAGAATGGTTTGCGACGGAGAAAATCAATGTCCACGATGCGCCTTCATTAAACTGGGGCGCTGAATCCAACCAGGTGGCAGAAATTCGGCGGCTCAGTGATCTGCTCAAGATCCATGCGGCGTTTCACGAGGACGTCTTGCTGAGCATGCACCATAAAAATGAGGGTGATTTTATGGTCCTCAAAAGACGGCACCCCGAATCTAACAAAGCGTTGCTGATCATTGTCAACCTGGATCCTGAAAACCGGACGACAGCCTCATGGGATCGCGTATCAACAGGGATTAACACCGCTGCATTTTACGACCTGCTGAGCGGAGATGAGATAAAAGCTACCGAATCCAACGGTCTTAATACACTGCTGCTGGAGCCCGGCCAGGTGTTGTGCCTTTCAGCCAGCGACAAAGATCTGGAACAAATTGAAAATCTCCCCCAACAACCGTTCCTGCTGCCTGAACGAATCGAACAGCAGCGGCTGTATGCCAAAGCCCTCGAAGCGGTCTCATATCTAAAGGGAATCAAACATCTCGAAAACTTTGACCTCAAACAGGCCGCCCGGCAGTTGCAGGAAAATCCGTCGGATTTTTGCAGCCGGCATTATCACAATGGCAGCCAACCGCGGATTATCGTATGGCAGTGGCCACAAGACCTGCGGCGGGAAGTCATGATTCCCCCGGATCATTTTCTGCTCATTCGCTCGGAGAGCTCCTTTCGAGCGCGGATTGTGGATGGCGACCGGACTGTCGCAGCGGAGGTCAGTCTTGCGGGCACCAATGAAAATGGAGACCACTTTGCGCTGTTTCTGCCATTGGCGTCTCCCAGGACCATTAAGAACCTTACTCTGGTGCTATCGGTCTACGATCTTGCGCAATCAGAGGGTTGTCGACATGAAATCGCCCAGTTGCGGTTACTGCCCCGACCCGGTAATATTCGGGTAAAGCAGATCATTAAACATTCCGAACTGCTGCATGAAGATTTTATCTTACTGGGAACCAATGGCCGGGGGGCAATGCTGCACAGCCCAGTCTCCTGGGGAAACCTGACCAGCCGCTATGATGGATTGCTGGCGGCCAACTTGAATCCGCACTATCCCGAAGACCGTCAGGTGATGCTCAGTCGTTGCCGGGCCTGGGTGGTGTTTCAAGGCTATTCGCAAACGTTGAATACGGACTGCCTGGAAATGTTCCGCCTGGCGACAGATTCCAGCGGAATCTGGCAGTATTATATCCCCACCGGCCAGGGAGAGCACGTTCGCATAACCGCCCGGGTCGAAATGCTTAAGGACCAAAACGCAGTAGCTTTGAGCTTTTTCCGCCACCCGGCCAATCATCTGCCGCAACGGTTGGCAGATTCCAAACCGGTAACAATCATTTTGCGGCCGGATATCGAAAACCGCAATTTTCACGATTCCACCAAAGCGTATCAGGGTCCTGAAAATCAATGGCCTGAAGCGGTAACCGCTTTTTCCAATGGCTTTTATTTTACCCCGGACACCGACCATCACCTGAGGATACAAATTTCCGCCGGCGAATTTGTGTGGGAGCCGGCGTGGCTCTACATGGTCAATCGCCCGAAAGATGCCCGGCGGGGTCATGATCCGAATTCGGACCTGTTCAGCCCCGGATACCTGTCCGCCACCATCGAAGGCAATCAAACCCTGACCCTGTGGGCGGATGTCGGCTTCGAAAATGAAATACCACCGCGGGAAACCCAAACCCAACATCCAACAACGCTTGCGGCATTGGACCAAGAGGATGAAGATGAAGGAACGGGGACCGAAACCTTCACCAGAATATTGAAAACAGCCCTGAACCATTATGTGGTCAAGCGCGGTGATTTAAAAACCGTCATCGCCGGTTATCCCTGGTTTCTGGATTGGGGGCGGGATGCCTTAATATTTGTGCGGGGACTGGTGGCCGCCGGAAAAATGGCAGATGCCCGGGATATCGTTATTCAGTTTGCCCGTTTTGAGAAGCAGGGCACCCTGCCGAACATGATTCAGGCAGATAACGCCGCCAACCGGGATACATCCGATGCACCGCTGTGGTTGGTCACGGCCTGTGCGGATCTGGTTCAGGCAGAAGGCAATGCGCATTTCATAGAGTCAGATTGCGGGGACCGTTCGATGCGGCAGATCCTTTTATCAATCGGTCAATCCATAAAAGCCGGCACCCCCAATGGCGTTGGCATGGATCCGGAATCAGGGCTGGTTTTCAGTCCGACACACTTTAGCTGGATGGACACCAATCATCCAGCCGGCACCCCCCGTCAGGGCTATCCCATTGAAATCCAGGCCCTCTGGCATGCCGCCCTTAGCTTTTTATCCAAAATCGATTCTGCTGAAACCGCTAACACCTGGCGGCACCTGGCCCAAAAGGTTCGGGACTCGATTCTAAAATACTTCTGGCAGCCGGATTTAGGCTACCTGTCGGACTGCCTTCACGCCGCCCCGGGCCAGCCGGCCAAAGACGCAACAGCTGACGACGCCTTGCGCCCCAATCAGCTGCTGGCCATTACGCTGGGCGCAATCACAGAACCGCAAAAATGCAAGCATATCCTGGCAGCCTGCCAGGAACTGCTAGTACCGGGTGCCATCCGCAGCCTGGCCGACCGACCGGTGCGACACCGGCTTAAAATTCATCATCACGGAAAATTGATCAACGATCCCCACCATCCTTACCAGGGACACTATGAAGGTGACGAAGACACCCGGCGCAAACCGGCCTATCATAACGGTACGGCCTGGACCTGGTTATTTCCGTCTTTCGCTGAAGCATGGGCCATGACCTATGGACAAGACGCCTTTGAAACAGCCCTGTCCTGGCTGACCAGCAGCGCGCCACTTCTCGAACACGGCTGCCTGGGCCATATACCGGAAATTTTAGACGGCGATTCTCCTCATACCGCGCGTGGATGTGATGCCCAGGCCTGGGGCGCCAGCGAATTGCTGCGCGTTTGGTTAAAACTAGCAAATTGAGGAATTGGGGAATTAAAAATCGCAAATGAACAAGTATTTAATTCCTCAATTCCTGGCTCCTTAAATCATAAGCATATATTGATTTTTTACACGTTAAGCTTTATTCTTCTTTAATCCAACTGCAAAGATTGCTGGCATCGGGCCTAATCGTAACGGCAATCGCCAGCAGCAAAACATATTAAGGATTACAATTATATGAAAAATTTTCAAACATTTCAGGTGATTCCAAGTATACCCAAGCCACTTCAATTTATAGAAACCCTCTCCCGCAACATGTGGTGGTGCTGGAATAAAGATGCCATCGAGCTGTTCCGGCGCATGGATCCACCGCTTTGGGTCGAGGCCGGCCGTAACCCTATTTTTTTCTTATCGAAGATTGAACAACGCCGCTTTGAGAAGCTGGCAAAGGACAAAGGTTTTCTTGCCCACTTAAAAGGTGTCCAAGAACAATTTCAAAACCGGGTTCTGGATTCGGTCGATCGCGCTGAAACGAGCTTTGGGCCCGGGGAGACGATTGCCTATTTTTCCATGGAATTCGGCATACATGAGAGCCTGCCATTGTTTGCCGGCGGCCTTGGTATATTGGCCGGTGATCATTTGAAGTCGGCATCCAATTTGAACCTTCCGCTAATCGGTGTGGGACTCATGTATCGTCACGGCTATTTTCGCCAGTATCTCAACCACGATGGCTGGCAGCAGGAAGCATATCCGGATACCGACATTTATGATCTTCCGGTGGAGCGGGTGCGAGATTCAGCCGGTAATGAATTGCGAATCTCGGTTATCGGACCAGACGGCCCTATCCAGGCTGTGGTCTGGAAAATAATGATCGGGCGCATTCCCCTTTACCTGCTGGACACCAATATTCTTGAAAACCCTTTACCGTATCGTGAGATGACATCCAGGCTTTACGCCGGTGATCAGAAAACGCGCCTGGCCCAGGAGGTGTTGCTGGGAATCGGTGGAATGCGTGCCCTGGCAGGGCTGAACATCCCGGTTAAAGTTCTGCATATGAATGAAGGGCATTCTGCTTTTGCCAGCCTGGAACGCCTGGTCCAAACGATGAACGACCAAAAGGTTGATCTTAAAACCGCTCTTGAGATCGTGCCGCGCACCACCGTCTTTACCACCCATACGCCGGTTGCTGCTGGGCATGATGAATTTCGGGCCGAGGACGTCCTGCCGTATATAAAACCGCTGGAGGAAAAACTGGGGACATCGGCAACGGAAATCTTATCCTGGGGACAAACCCAAGGATCTCCTTCCGACGCACCGTTATCGATGTTCATTCTGGCATTGCATATGGCATCCCATTGCAATGGTGTCAGCCGCTTGCACGGATCTGTGGCCCGGCGCATGTGGTCCCATGTTTGGCCTCACCGACCGGTTGAAGAAGTCCCCATATCTCACGTCACCAATGGCATTCATATCTCTTCATTTATTTCTCAGGAATTTGCCAATCTTTTTGGGCGCTATCTGGGACCGGATTGGTATATGAGCTCCCGCAAACCGGAAAACATCAAGCATATTGATGATATTTACGACGAGGAACTGTGGCGCAGCCATGAAATGAACCGCTCGCGTCTGGTGCGCACCTGCCGGGAACAACTTGTTAAGCAATATGCACGTCGCAACGCGCCGCGTAATGTGATTGAAGCGCTTGAATCGGCATTGGATCCCAATGTGCTCACCATCGCTTTTGCCCGCCGGTTTGCAACCTATAAACGGGCTTATTTGCTCTTTCAGGATCCCCAACGCCTTAAGGCGATCGTTAATAATGAAAATTACCCGGTCCAGTTTATCTTTGCCGGCAAAGCCCACCCGAAAGACGATGAGGGTAAAGGTCTTATCAAAAAGCTTTTTCAGTTTGCCAGCAAACCGGAAGTACGCGATCGAATCGTTTTTTTAGAAGATTACGATATGCATCTGGCCCGTCATCTGCTGCAAGGCGCCGATGTATGGCTGAATACCCCCCGACGCCCCCTTGAAGCCTGCGGTACCTCCGGTATGAAAGCCGCTATCAACGGGGTGTTGAACGTCAGCATCCTCGACGGGTGGTGGTGCGAAGGATATGCACAGGAAAGAGGTTGGCGCATCGGAAACGGTGAGGAATACAAGGATCACGACTACCAGGATGCCGTTGAAAGCCAGGCGCTTTATAATGTACTGGAAAATGAAGTCATCCCCTCTTTCTACGATCGCAAAAACGGTGACATCCCCGGCAACTGGATAGAAATGATGAAGGCCTCGATAAAAATGGCGATGGAAATGTTTTGCAGTATTCGCATGGTGGCAGATTATGAAAACCGTTTCTATATTCCCGCAGCCATACGTTACGACGCTTTGATGGCCAACCAGGCTGAAGAAGCCAGGAAGCTGACCGCTCAGATAAGCAGATTGCGTTCGCTTTGGAAACATATTGAAATCTCGTCACCGGTGAGACATTCCCACGGTCCCTGTCGGGTGGGTGAAAAATTCGAAATCACATCGAAAGTTAACCTGGCAGAACTTAAACCCGATGAGGTCGATGTCGAGCTTTATTACGGCCAAATGAAATCTTTAGAGGATTTGGATGCCAGTAAAT
>JASFIX010000018.1:0-16756 GCA_050122435.1 Desulfobacterales bacterium | reverse complement strand
CAGCACCAGTCCGGCCACACCGGCGTTAATGTGCACCACCGTGCCGCCTGCAAAATCAAGGGCGCCCATATTGCCCATCCAGCCGCCGCCCCATACCCAGTGGGCGATTGGGCTGTAGATGAAGGTGACCCATAAAATCGTAAAGACGATCCAGGCGGAAAACTTCATGCGATCGACAACCGATCCCAGAACCAGTGCGACCGTGATACCGGCAAAGGTCATCTGAAAAAGGGCAAACACATAGGTGGGGATGCTTCCTGAAAGACTGTTTACCCCGATACCGGCTAAGAACATATTTTCCAGACCGCCGACGATGCCGGCTTTATCGGGTCCAAACGCGATGCTGTAGCCCCACATCATCCAGACGACGCTTGCCAGACAATAGGCCACAAATGTCATCGCAAAAGTGTTTAACAAGTTTTTATACCTTGACATACCGCCATAAAACAGAGCCAGACCCGCAGGGGTCATCATCATGACGAGTGCGGTTGAGACAATCATCCAGGCGGTGTCACCCGAATTTAAGCCCTCCGACGCAACAGCCGAAGAAATTGGGAGCAAGAGCAATATCGCGGTTGCCAGCAGACGCTTCGATTTCATTTTTAAGACCTGTTCTCCTTTTAAGTTAATTTGTTTCGAATTAATTATTTGAGCTTTAGCTAAAACATTGATTATTAAGCTTCAGTTTTTTGGCTTAGATCATCCGGTTTGGTGATTGGCAGCCGATCCATTACAGCAGCCTTTATTTTGGCCACCTGCTCCGGCAAATCCACTTTTTGCCCATTTACATCTCGGACATAAAAAACATCGACGACCTGGTCGGCTTTGGTCGCAATTTTAGCTACCCAGATGCTCAGATCGCAGCGATAAAGCGCATCGGTAATACTAAAGAGCAAACCAGGAAAATCATAGGTGAACACTTCGATAATGGTAAAAAAGCTGGAGCTGGCATTGTCGACCGTGACCTGATGGGGTTTTTTATCTAGGCCCGTTTTCCCGTTGCGGTAAAGGCGTACCTTTTTATCAAGGGCTGCGGTCAGGTCCAGTTCGTCGGACAACGCGGCTTCCAGGTTGTGGGCGGTCCGGTCCCATTTTTCGACTTCCAGTATCGGATCCGGCGGCGGGTTGACCTTGAAAATATCCAGGGCGATATTGTTACGCCAGGTAAAGACCTGAACATCCAAAATATCGATATTGTTTAAGGTAAAGACGCCAGCGATTTTTGAAATCAGACCGGGACGATCCTGGGCGCAGATGGTAACAGATCGGGTGTTGGCATCGGCGTGGTGTTCGATTTTCCATATAAACTCGGAATTATCCGCGGACAGATTATTGTAAAGCTCGATATGTTTTTTAATTTCATGGGTCGGCATATATAAAAGATATCGCGGCGACATTACACAAAGCAGGTCTTCGATTTTCTTTTTTGCCCTGGTATTGCGGGCTGTCCCCATGGCCTCTTTTTTCTTTTGCTCCACAACTTCCACAGCCTGGGTGGTGGCAAGCTCTCCTTTTTCCAGTACGTTCATCGTTTTGAGGAAAAAATCTCTCAAAAGGGCTGCCGTCCAGTCATTCCAAGCCATCGGCCCGGTCGCAATCGAATCGGCAACGGTCAGCAGGTAAAGCATTTTCAGGCGTTCGATGTCCTTTATTTTGCGGGCGCAGGTAATCGCCGTCTCCTCGTCCTGGATATCTCTGCGGGTGGCAGTTTTAATCAACAAAAGATGCTCCTGGACCAGAAAAATAACCGTTTCGATATCAGCAGGTGCCAGTCCTTTTTGCGTCAGGATGGCTTTAACGATCTTAGCGCCTTTGGTTGAATGATCTTCTTCAGATTCGCCTTTGCCGATGTCGTGCAGCAAGGCCGCCCAGAGCAAAAGCTTCTTTCTTCTCAATTTCCGGTAAATTTGTTCGCAAAGCGGCTCCAGGCTGCTGTCTTTTGCAATGCCAAACTTTTTGACGGTTTGCACAGTTCGCAACAGATGCTTGTCAACCGGATAAAGATGATACTCATCATATTGGATGCGATTGCGGACACTGCGAAATTCAGGGATGAATTTTTCCAGAAAATCCGTGTTTAGCATTTCATTGAGGACATTAAATTTCGGCGCCGGAGCGACTAAAATCCGGTCAAATGATTTGACGACCGGCTCAGAAGTCCGAAAGGCCCTATCCGCCAGATGAGAAAATTCTTTTACCAGCCTTTTGGCCTCAGCGCTCAGGGGAATCTTCAGGCGTGCGCTTTCCTCAAATATCTTCATTAACAGGTCCGGTTTTTTTAGAATGGCTTCCGGCGAGCTGAAATTAAGCATTCCCCATTTGATCACTTCCAGGCCTTCAACCGCACTTTTTTTCTGGGATTTTCTTTTGCGCTTTCTTTTTTTCTCGTAGCCCAGCTCATGCAGAAACATCAGGTGCTGCTGCTTCAGCGCTTCCATTTGGCCATGCAGCTCTCCCATAAATCTTTCGACCGGCGCCTGCCCGTTAATTTTCTTGTAGTTCAGTGATTGTGCCAGCTTAACCTGATTTTCAAAATGCAGCTGATCACATTTACGCTTGCAGACATGATGCATCCGGTTGCGCACGTCCCAGATGAATGCGATGGATCGGTTCAGCGTCTGGAATTCTTCATGGGAGAACAATCCCAGGTATTCAAGATCTCTGGATTGTTTCGCATTAAACGCGATGCGCGTAATCCACAGCATGGTATGATAATCTCTCAAACCGCCCTGGCCCTCTTTAAGATTGGGCTCAAGCAAATAGGCCGAATCTCCGAAATGGGCATGTCGCAATTCATTATTTTCAACCAGCCAGTTAATAATTTTGCGGGATTTTTTTACGATTATTTCTTCCCGCAATCGTTCTAGAAGATTCCCGTAAATCAGGGACCAGCCGCAGACAAATCGGGCATCCAGCATCGGGGTCAGCACTTCATAATCTTTGTCGGCGAGCGCCAGACTATCTTTTAGCGAGCGTGTAGCATAGCCGACATCCAAACCAATGTCCCATAGCGGATAAATGAATTCCTGAATCAAGTTTTCTGCTTCCTTCGGAACCTTCTTTTTAAACAGAAACAACATGTCGACATCGGAATGGATACATTGTTCCTCTCTGCCGTAGCCGCCTAAAGCAATAATGGCATAGGGATTTTTACCGATATCCATACGGGGACCCACCATGCTGGCTTCAAATGCCTGGCGAAAATAGTCGTCCAAAAGCCGGGCATGCTGCTTTAGAAAATCGGGTTCTTTTCCTTTTAGAAAGCGCGCAATCAAGGCCTGTGTTTTTTGCTGCAGCTCTTTGGCGGTCTGTTGGTGGACATTATTCATTTTATTTGATGGCTCATGTTGGTTAACTGAATCATTCCCTATAGAGCAACATGTATGCCATAATCCCTTTATCCAATAAAGACAAATGATTACAAATAGATAAGAAGATTTTTTGTGGTGTAAGGAGGGTTGGGCTTGTTACAAATTTGGTAGAAATAAGAAATCAATATTACAAAAATGTAATATTTATTTTTTAAAATTGGATAGTCGACCGCGAAAGCCAAGGCCGTTTCAAGAACCTCTCTCGGATAAAACAGATCCTGCCCACCGCTTTCGCAGGGCAACGCAGTCCAGCCGCAGGCGCACTGAAATCACTTCTCATCAGGGGACCATTCTTAAGACGACCTTTTTCCACAACGAACCGATCGCCGACAGCATTTCTCTGACGCTAAAGGATAGGCCACCCCAGTTGGGTTGTCAAAGATAACTTTTTGATCATTTTTCCGTCATTTTGGGGTGAACTTCCTGATGTATCGTTGCGTCAACACAAAATTCGTAGGAAAGGGCAAAACCATGACGGTACCACTTTCGTTGAATTGCATATCTGCAAAACCTGAAAATAAAGAGGGTCCATCTGTTCAGGTCTGCGAATATACGAATTTTGAGCCTGATGCCGAGACTTTTGGGCGCAAACATGAAAACGCTGCATTCAGTGGGGTTGATATTGAAAGCGGGAAAAAAGACTGCAGTCGTTTTCCTGCAGGGGCTGACGTTGAACCCTCCGGTCCACAGTGGCCCGTAAAGCCCCTCAGCAGTTATTTTCACAAAATCGGAAGCTTTGCGCGTTTGAAACCCGAAGCAGAAATCACCCTCGCCCAGAAAATGGAATTCGCTGAAAATGAAATATTGCGGACACTGCTGCGCTCGCCTGTCACAATCGAGCATATTATTGATCTTGATCACCGGATAAAAAACCGCAAACAGACGGCCGGCAAAATTTTAATGCACATTCACCGTCGGGGTCAACCGGTCACTTTAAAAGAAAAAACCGATTTGTTTCATAAAACCACCCGGCAGATCAGAAAGCTGCAGACAGAGGCAAAAATGGGTCGCAAGAAACCAGGTGCCCGAGGGGTGAAGCCGGATGAAAAAAATTGCCTGGAAGCAAAAAAGAATCCGCAATGCCAACAAATGTTCAGTCTGTTAAAAGCCTGGCGATTTGAACCCTGCGTGATTGATGACATTGAAAAAAAGATTCGCGAGCAGCAAACTTCCTCTGGATACAGGGAGCCAAAGTTACGCCGCCTGCTGTCACAGATTCAGGCGAACCGGGCCATGGCCAACGCGGCCAGAAGTGAACTGATAAATGCTAATTTGCGCCTGGTAGTCAGCATTGCCAAACGACACACCCAGCGTGGATTGCACTTGATCGACCTTATCCAGGAGGGCAACATCGGTTTGATTAAAGCGGCGAATCGCTATGAATGGCGCCGCGGGACGCGTTTCAGTACCTGTGCCACCTGGTGGATCCGGCAGGCTATTTTACGTGCCATCTATAACCAATCGCGAACCATTCGCCTGCCGATCCACATCCGAGATCGGTACCGCAAACTCAAAAATAATTCAGATCGGATGTTGGCCCAAAAAAACTTAACCGGTGATATAGAAGAAATACGTGGCAGTAGCGGGATGTCTCCTGATGAAGTTGAGCGGATCCTGGCCATCACTGGCGAACCGATTTCTCTTGATGCGCCGTCCAACGCTGAAGAAAAACGTTATGTGGGTGACATGATTGAAGACAGTGAATTGCTGAATCCTTTTGAGTCTGCAGTCAATTTGAACCTGGCGGTTCAAACCCGAAAAGTCCTGGCCCTGCTGACCCCACGGGAAGAAAAAGTGTTGAGGATGCGATTTGGCATCGGCGAGAAAAAAGATCACACCTTAGACGAAATCAGTCGCGATTTTAAGATCACGCGCGAACGCATTCGACAGATCGAGGCCCGGGCGCTTAAAAAATTGCAGCGCTCAAAGTACCGGCACAGTCTTAAATCTTTTCTAATGCCCTGAATCGGTTTAGTCATCTAAATCTTTGGCGTTTTCTTCAGCCAATTTCAATTTTTTTTCAGCTTCGATTGCTTTCTCTTCAGCGATTTTGGCATCTTCCTGGGCGGTTTTGGCATCATCCGCCGCTTTTCTCATCTGGTATTGATGGGCGCGCCGCATATATTCGTTTTGGTTATGGGTTTCGATATATTTTTCAGCTGCTTTGGTTGCTTCTTCGGCCCTGGCTCTGGCAGCTTCTGCTTCCTGTCTGGCCTTTTTGGCCCTGGCTCTGGCCTGGCGGACCTCATCTGATTCCTTTTCGTTAGGTGCAACCTGAGCTTCTGAATCCCGGTTCTGGTCCGCGTCCGTAACGGCTTCGTCCGCTCGCGGCGCATACTCAATGACATCTTTGATCTTGGCGTTCCCGGGTGGAGGCTCTGCGGTGATATGCATGTTACCGTCTTTATCGGTCCAGGTATAGACCTGATCAGCGAAAACTTCAGTATTTGCTAAAAATAATAACAGTAGGCTTAATGCTGCAGAAACGGTTTTCATATTAAACCCTTGAAGATGAAATTGGCAGTTGGTTTTTAAAGATACCCTTTAACTATAACTTGACCGTCAACGGCTGTCAATTGTCTGGCTCCGGCTGGCGCTTCAACTTATCTAAATTCCAAGGTAGATCTTAAGATTCATTAAAGTGCTCATATGATGCAGGTTGAGCGCCTTGTCTCGTTACCCGTTAGTCCGTTGCCGGTTTAAAAAATATAAAATCAGACATTTCTCTGATTTTAACTGGCCCAATTGGCTCAATCCGCCTGAGGCGGACTAGCCTAAAAACGTATTCCAGATTTTTTCCACCCGGTTTCTCAGGTGGCTGAATTTTTCCTGGGGGGCATTAGCCGGATTTTCCTGAAGGCTGGCCTGATGGGCTGCTGTACGATAAATAAGGTAGGCATGTTTTAAAATGTGAGCCGTATATTCGTCGATGGCACCGGTGGTGATGAGCTCTTGAATCAAGCGGACATTATCGGTCCATTTCTGTAATTCAGGATATTCATAAGATTTCAGGAGCACCAGATACTGCACCAGAAATTCGATATCCACCATTCCGCCCGTATCCTGCTTGAGATCAAATATGCCTTTCTCAGGTTTTAACAGCTCTTTACGCATGCGGTCACGCATGCCGACCACCTCTTGCTGCAATTTGGATTTTTTGCGTGGACGGGACAGGACGTCTTTGCGGGTGTTTTCAAAGTGGTCGGTTAACAAACGGTCTCCGAGGATGGGCCGTGCCTTTATCAGGGCTTGATGTTCCCAGGTCCAGGCCGAGTTCTGCTGGTAATCGCGAAATGATTCTGCGTGACTGACGAGCACCCCGGCACCCCCGCTGGGACGCAATCGCATATCAATTTCATACAATTTGCCCGCCCGTGTGTGGGCGGTCAGGATATGGATGACGCGCTGTCCGAGGCGGTTGAAAAATTGCGCACTGTCGATTGCCTGTTGACCGCCGGTCGTTTTTTCGCCGGTTCCGGAATGCAGAAATACCAGGTCAAGATCCGAGCCGTAGCCCAGCTCCAATCCGCCCAATTTGCCGTAAGCAATCACCGCAAAGCCTTTTTCGCAGCTTTTTCCGTTGAGCTGACAAACCGGGGCACCGTGCTTTTCATATAGATGTTCGTAGGCCATTTGGACGACTTTGGCCAGCAGCGTCTCGGCAATGTCGGACAGGTGATCGCTAACCCGCATTAGGGGCAGCGCACCGCTAACATCGGCCGCTGCAACCCGCAGTACGTTGATTTCTTTGAAAATACACAGTTGCTCAATCTGATACTCCAGATCATCAGAAGGGGTCTGGCGCATGCGCTGGTTTAAATCCACCTTGATCTGCCGGGCCTCTGGTGGAATATACAGGGTGCGGGGATCCAAAAGCTCATCTAAAAGCACCGGATGCTGGGCCAGAAAAGAGGCGATCCAGGGGCTGGCGCCTGCCAGTTGAATCAGGTGGGTTAATACCATTGGATTTTCAAGCAAAAGCGCAAAATAGCTGATTCGCCCTCCGATAGATTTTATCAGATCAGCAATCCGGCCAAAAACCGTCTCGGATCTGTTGCCGGCACCCACTTCTTGGAGAACCTGGGGGATTAATTTTTCAAGGCGCTGACGGCCTTTTTCACCCAACCGATTTGATCTGAGCGCATTGCGTAAATAATCCAACAATTGCAATACTTCCTCAGGTTGGTCAAAACCAATGCCTGCCAGTATTTCTTCAGCTTGTTTATCAACAATTAAGCCCTGCCAGATACCCTGCAGCTGTTCTTCCAGGTTTGGTTGTTCAGGTTCAGTATCTTTGGCCTCCAACAGGATTTTAAAATGGCGGTGCACATTGCTGCGATGCCGATCGAGTTCCGAGAAGAATTCACCTGCATCCGCAAAACCCATGGATGCCGCCAGCCGTATCCGATCCGATTCATTCAAAGGCAAATCATGGGTTTGCTGATCGGCCAATTCCTGAAGCCGGTGTTCGGTGTTTCTGAGAAATACGTAAGCGGCCCTCAGTTCGTCACTTGCCTCGGAGGGAATGTGATTGTCTCGGGCAAGTATCTTTAGCACCTTCTGGATACTGCGCTGCTGAAGATCGGGCGTCACACCACCGCGAATCAACTGAAACATGTGGCCAAAGAACTCAATTTCCCGGATACCCCCTTTTCCCAGCTTGATATTGTGTTTCATTCCTTTGCGCTTGACTTCAAGAGAAATCATGCGCTTCATTTCCCTCAAAGAATCATATGCGCCATAATCCAGATACCGCCGATAGATGAAAGGGTTTAACCGTTCAAGCAAATGATCACCGGCTTTTTTATCCCCGGCCACCACTCTGGCCCGGATCAATGCATAGCGCTCCCATTCCCGACCCTGCTCCTCGAAATAGTTTTCCAGGGCGTCAAAGTGCATGACCAGCGGCCCGTTTTCCCCGTAGGGCCGCAAGCGCATGTCCATCCGGAACACGAACCCTTCAGAGGTTGGTTGGCTGATGACCTTAATGAGCTGGCGTCCGAGGCGGGTGAAAAAATCATCCGTGCTAATCGATTGAGGGGTGCCGTGCGTATAACCGGCTTTGGGATAAGTGAAGACAAGGTCGACATCGGAGGAAAAATTAAGCTCCTGGGCGCCCAGTTTTCCCAGTCCCAGAATGACCAGATGTTGAGGTGAGCCATCTTCGGCGATGGGTGCACCAAATTTTTCAGCTAGCCCATCATGAAGAATTAAGGCCGTTTGTTCGAGGCAGGTATCTGCGAGATTGGAGAGGTCAGTGACGGTTTGCGCTAAATTGCTCCAGCCGGCAAGGTCACGAAATGCGATGCGCGTCATTTCCCGGCGTCGAAAGGCTCGCAGGTTTTGGATCAAAGCCGCCTCATCATTCGAATTGATGAGAGCGGTCTTCAAGATTTCAGAAAAGTGATGTTGAGAATAATTTCTTTGCAGGTCTCCGCTTTCAATCAGGTCGGAGATTAAAGCAGGGTGGCGGATGCAGTTTTCGGCTACGAAATCGCTAAATGCAAATACGCGCTGAAGTATTTGAAGAATTTGCGGGTCTTGCGGAAGGCGAATATTATGCTGGGCACATGATTGCTCGAACGCCTCCCACTTGCCTTCCAGGTCCTGAACCAATATGTCGGGGAGTTCATTCATATTTGGTCAAGTTTTATACAACATCAAATCTCATATGGCCAAGATCAATTGCCTCACAAATAACCACTTTTCTTGGAGTGATGGAGTACTGGAGCAATGGAGTACTGGAAACACGAATGGGTGTGCAAAAAACATCAAAATAATATTACAATACTCCAATACTCCACCACTCCATTACTCCATTTTGTACTACTTGATATACCCCCAATCCACCAAGCGGCGATAGGCATGCTGGGCGTATTTGCCTTCCTGCACGACCTGCAGATAACGACGGTATTCATTGGCGGCCGGCTCGATGTTATTCATGCCTTCCTGGCAATAGCCTTTAAAGAAGGTCGTGTTCGGATTTCCCGGTAACAGTGATTCAAAGGCGCTAAACTCTTCATATGCACCTTCAAAGTCCTTCAGTTGGACTTTTGCAAATCCGCTGAGGTGATAGGCCTGAGCTTCTTTGGGATAGGCCTTCTGGGCCATTTCGGCGTACTGGCGGCCGACCGCATATTTTTTCTGGACCAGGTTGCTAATCGACATCATGCACAGACCAACATAATCATTCGGTGCCTTTTTCAACGCCTTGCGAAAATGGTTACTGGCGGCATCGTATTTCTTTTTCGCCATTTCTTTTTCGCCGTTTTGGATTTCCTGGATCGCCCCTTTTTGCGCCCGCAGCCCGGCGGTATGGTCCATATAGCGTTCGCGGTTGAGCGGTCCCTTTAAAGCGGACTTATATTTTGTATTTGCGGTCTGGACTGCCGTATCATATCTTTCCTGACTCATGGGGTGGGTGGCAAACAACAGGTCGACGGTCGTGGATTTGTGTTTTGACATGCTGTTGAGCATTTCCATCAACCCGACAAATCCCTGGGATCCATAACCGGCACCCACCATATACTGCATGCCCAGGGCATCCGCTTCGCGTTCATTGTCACGGCTGTATTTTGCCAGCAAGGCACCGGCACTGATCTGGCCTAACTGGCCTGCCAGATCACCCAGGGCCGCACTCTGGGTTCCGACCAGCACAGAACTCAATCCGACGACTGCCTGGGTCAGCTGGCCTTTTGACATCTGTTCAGCCGAGTGTCGCGCATTCACATGACCCAGCTCGTGGCCCAGCAGGGCGGCCAGTTCTGCCTCGTTGTCCAGCTCCAGCATAATGCCCCGGGTGGCCGCGATTGTGCCGCCTGGAAAGGCGTAAGCATTGACATAGGTCGCATTTACCACCCGGAACGAATAGGGCATATGGGTACGGTGGGATTTAGCAGCCATCTTGTTTCCGACCTGGCTGACATAGCGGTTTAATTGGCTGTCCTGAACTTCACCGAAGTCGCTGGAAATCTGAATCGGCGCATACTGTTTGTCGATCTGGATTTCGGTATCTTCGGATACCAGCATCAATTGCTGCTTTCCGGTTACCGGATCGGTGGCGCATCCGAACACATAGCCGGCAGCGGTCAGCGATGAAAGCCACAAAAAATCGCGTCGGGTCAGACCACGTAATTTAAATGAATTTATGGGTTGGTTTGGCATAACGATCTCCTCAATTCCTGCAGTATTTTACGACAAACTTTGCGGAGTAATGGAGTACTGGAGCCATGGAGTGTTGGACAAATTGCTATGGATTCTGTTAATGTCGTTTTTTACACGACTCCACTACTCCAGTGCTCCAACACTCCCTAAAGCTACTTAATACTTAAACGCTAGCTTAAATCAATTTATTATATCTTTCAGTTATACTTTATTCATCATTCGTTTTGGGCGCTATCACCTTATACGTTTCAAGCAATCGCTTTCCCAAGGTGGCGGCGAGCTGTTTGAAAAAGATGACCCCATTTTCCGTATCTTCTTCTAAAATCCTGGACAAATCATTGCTGGCGGTTTTCAGTAATTTGGTAGGTTCCAAGCATTCGGCTGATGTGGAGTAAACGTCCCTCCCGATAAGACTGGACCATCCAAAAGCCTCGCCATTGCGTTCAGCATTGTAAACCAGCTGCTGCGGTTCACCAACGCTTAATTTTACTCGCCCGTTGAGCAGAATGAAAAAAAACCTGGCAGGATCATTTTCGCGGAAAAGGACCTCACCTTTTTTGGAATAAAGATAGAATGGGCGTTAGCCTCATATATATAAAATATAGTCGCCGGGTTGTCAAAATAATAACCGCCTAAGGATATAGGACCGAGTGGCCGGTTGTTTTTAGTATTTCTTACATTTTTGTAAAATTTATCTGTGGTATACAACAATTATGTATGATTTTGAATGGTTAATTTTTGGGGTAACACACGAACTCTGGATTTAAGGGCAATTGCGAGGATTTAGATTTGGCACGATCATTGCGATAGAATTGGGTCCGCTGGGTGCTCGTTTATTTTTGGTTTTTCATATTGTATTTATATGATATAAGCGACCGACTGATGAAGCCCGGCGGTTTTCAGAAAGGGGGCTTTAAGCAAAATCGAAAAGGAGGGAGACGCCAGATTTAATTATTCCCAACCGGGGTTATTTTAAACTGTTGGCTGGCATTGTAGCAAACTAAACATTAACTCCCGATCAAGATTCGGGAATCGTTCCCATATAATGCCCCACTTGTTCCATTGCGGATCCCTGGTTTCTGAAGGTTTTCCAGGACCCGTGATATGCCTCCGATAAACTCCCATAAAGATTTTGATGATGAAACGATTGACGACCATAACTTGCAGCTCATCCTGCCTTAAGCGATAGCCTGACTGATCCGTACACTTTACCGACAACGCATCGATTCCCATCGCTAGGGCGATTTCTCCCTGTTGGGTACTTCCCAAAGGGATTTTTCATCTTTGAATTGACACCGAAAAAAGGAGATTAATTTCCATGTGCCGCCTATTTGCCATCACCAGTCAGGAGCCGTTATCACCGATGGTTGCTCTGAATGCGCTTGATGTTATGCGCGAGGGGCATGATTGTTCCGGGGTCGGGATTTTTTTGCGTGATCTTGCCGGGCCCTTTGAGGAAATAAAGGATGCGCCGATTTTATCGGGGATATTCAGTGATAAAGGATTAAAGCGCCTGGACACGTTTATGATGGATATTGGCTTTATGACCAAATACAAAATTTCAGTCAAATTGCCCAAGATTCCGCCGCCCGGTGTTCCCAAACGGGATGTTTATCTGATTCGGGCCTATGAATACCCCGAAGAGTGGGAGGATCTCAGTCAGGCGGAGCTCTACGAACAGCTGCTCAAAATCCGTCTTCAGCTCAGAGCGATGGGGGAGGAGAAAAAGGATATGATCGTTTTTTCCTTCTGGCCGGATGTGATTATGATCAAAGAAATCGGGGATCCCATGCTGGTTGCCGAGCACCTGAATCTGGACCGCAAAGAGCTTTTTGCCAGGGTGATTATGGCCCAGGGGCGGCAGAACACCAACTATGCGATTACCCTGTATGCCTGTCACCCGTTTTTCATCCAGGGTTTTGCGACCATGACAAACGGTGAAAACACGGCATTTGTGCCGATTCGATCATTTTTAGAGTCAAGAGGGTTTGAAGGCTATACCGGCTATCAATCGGACTCGGAGGTCTTTACCCATATCCTGCATTACACGATTCAAAAGCTAGGGCTCAGCATTGAAACCTATAAACATATTATTACACCACTGCAGGATGCAGACCTGCTTGAACATCCGAACAGCCATTTTCTAAAGAATCTGAAGCAAACCTGCCGACCGTTGATTACCGACGGGCCCAACTGCGTTATCGGATGTTTGCCGGATCATAGTGTATTTATGGTGCAGGATCGTAAGAAACTGCGGCCCGGTGTCGTCGGCGGTAAACCCGGTGTCTATGCGTTTTCTTCAGAGCTTTGCGGCCTGGACGCCGCCATCCCGAATCGGGACAAGAGCAAAGATTTTCAACCCATGCATCTGGATACGGCCTATGTCGGTCCGGGCCGTCAGGAGGTTACGATATGGAACCAGAAAGACCCATTACCCCTTCCACACTGAGTGTCAAAGACTTACCATGGCAGATTTTATGGGATCTGGATAAGTGTACCCTCTGCGGCAAGTGTACGGCGGTGTGCCCGGTAAGTGCGATTGAATTGGGGGTATTTCGCAAGCGCACATTAGAACCCCCGGCGGATATTACCCAAGAGACGACCACCGCGTTTAAAAGTTATTACGGAATCCGGCAAAAAACAGATCCGGCCTATAGATGTATCGGTTGCGCCATGTGCACCATGGTTTGTCCGAATGACTGCATTGTTCCTTGTCGGAGTGATGAAGCCGATAAGCTCAAATTTCATGTTGACCAGGGCGGTCAGCCCCGTAGAAGAGGCGGGCGGCGCAATGTGGCCGGTGGGGTTTTGGATCGCCTGAAATTTATCCGGATCTCGATGTTAACCGATCCGGCTCTGGATGCCGGCCGCCATGAGTTCGAAATGCGCACCCTGCTGGGGCGTGTTTTACCGCCCGAAGACAATCTGAAATTTTTAAGCGTAAACGGCTGGATTCCGCCGGTACGTGAAATCTATCCGCTGATCATCGGCGCCATGTCTTTCGGAGCCCTGTCACCCACCATGTGGGAAGGGTTGCAGATGGGGGTGGCCTATTTAAACGAAGAACTGAACATGCCGGTGCGGATTTGCACCGGTGAGGGAGGGTGCCCGCCGCGACTGTTGCGGTCCCGGTTTTTAAAATATGTCATTCTTCAGATCGCCAGCGGCTATTTTGGTTGGGATGAAATTATTCATGCAATCCCGGAAATGAAAGAAGATCCCTGTGCCATCGAGATCAAGTATGGACAGGGTGCCAAACCCGGCGATGGCGGGCTGCTGATGTGGTACAAAGTCAACAAGCTGATTGCCGCCATCCGGGGCGTGCCCACCGGCGTGAATCTGCCGAGCCCACCCACCCATCAGACCAAATATTCGATTGAAGAATCGGTGGCCAAAATGATTCAGTCCATGTACATGGCCTGGGGATTCCGGGTGCCGGTCTATCCGAAAATATCCGGCACCTCGACGACAATGGCAGTATTAAACAACCTGACCCGCAACCCCTATGCTGCGGGACTGGCGATTGATGGCGAGGACGGCGGCACCGGTGCGGCCTACAATGTTTCCATGAACCATATGGGGCACCCTATTGCCAGTAATATACGCGACAGCTATCTAACCCTGGTGGAATTGGGCATGCAAAACCAGCTGCCGCTGCTGGCCGGTGGCGGGGTCGGTAAATCGGGAAACCTGGCGGCCAATGCCGCCGCACTTATCATGCTGGGCGCCAGTGGGGTGCAAATCGGTAAATATGTGATGCAGGCGGCAGCCGGGTGTCTGGGATCCGAATCCGACCGCTGCAACATCTGCAACATCGGTCTGTGTCCCAAGGGGATCACCTCACAGGACCCCCGCCTGTATCGGCGGCTTGACGCTGAGCAGGTGGCCCAGAGATTGGTGGATTTTTATTTAAGTTTTGACACCGAACTGAAAAAAATCGTGGCGCCGCTGGGACGATCCACCTCCTTGCCCATCGGTATGTCAGATGCGCTGGGCATCGATGATCCCAATGTGGCCGAGCGATTGAAGATAAAGTATGTTGTTTAGTTTGGAGACGACAAATGGATAACCAAGCCATCTTAAACAATAAACCACCCAAATCGATCTCAGGAAAATTCAGCGGCGAGCGGGTGGAATCAAGGGTTCTCGAAGAACAGGTTCAAGCGGCTGTGGCGCAGGGCCATCGCTCTTTAGAGGTCCATGCATTCGGTCAGCATGGTATCGGCGGCCGGCTATGGCGTGCGGGAAATGAACCGGTAAACGTTAAAATATCCGGTCACCCGGGACAACGAGTAGGCTCCATGGGCTTTCCCAACACCTTCATCGAGGTCCTGGGACCAACATCGGATGATGTCGGCTGGCTCAATGCCGGCGCCGAGATTGTCATTCATGGAAATGCGGGCAACGGCTGCGCCAATGCCATGGCCCAGGGCAAAATTTTTATCGCCGGTAATATCGGTGCCCGCGGCATGACCATGACCAAGCATAATCCGCGGTTTGCGCCGCCCGAGCTCTGGGTCTTGGGCTCGGCCGGTGATTATTTCGGCGAATTCATGGCCGGCGGGATTGCCGTGATTTGCGGGCATCAGGCCCAGGATCCGGATAATGTTCTCGGGTATCGACCATTTGTCGGAATGGTCGGCGGGAAAGTGTTCTTCCGCGGACCTCATACCGGCTACAGCCAGGTCGATGCCAAATTGATTCCCATCCAAGACGATGATTGGAACTGGCTGCAGGAGAACATTAAAATATTCTTACAACGAATTGATCGATCCGAACTTTATAAATCCTTTTCCGACCGGGAGCAGTGGCAGCTTTTGGCGGCTCGCAGCCCGCATGAAAAAGCATCCAGACCGATGCGACCGATGCATTCATTTCGCTTGGATACCTGGGAAAAAGAACTGGGTCAGGGCGGGTTGATCGGTGATCTGACCCAGCTGGATCGAACCGCGATTCCCCTGATCACCCACAGTTTCCTGCGCCGATTTGTTCCGGTCTGGGAAAACCGCAAATACGCCGCCCCCTGTGAAGCCACCTGTCCGACCGGTATTCCGGTGCAGGAAAGATGGCGTTTGATTCGTGAAGGCCGCGTGGATGAGGCGGTGGACCTGGCGCTGGGCTATACGCCTTTTCCGGCATCGGTGTGTGGATATTTGTGTCCTAACCTGTGCATGCAGTCCTGCACGCGCCAAATTTCAGCAATGGTACCGGTGGACGTCAGCCAGCTGGGCCAGGCCAGCCTAAAGGCCAAATTGCCCGATCTGCCACCGCAAAGCGATAAAAAAATCGCCATCATCGGCGGAGGGCCGGCCGGGATCTCCGTTGCCTGGCAGCTGCGCCAGCAATCGCATCAGGTCACGATTTACGATGTGGCCAAAACGCTCGGCGGGAAAATAACCCAGGTTATACCGCAGAGCCGCATTCCTAAAAAAGTGGTTACCAAAGAAATGCAACGGATCAAAGAAGTGATTCCCCAGGTAAACCTGCAACAGCCTCTGGGTCAAAAAGACATTCTCCAGCTCAAAGCGGATTTTGATTTTATTGTCATCGCCACCGGCGCTCAGAAACCCAGAAGCCTGCCGATTCCGGGCAATGAGAGAACCATTGCAGCCCTCGATTTTCTGAAGGCAGCCAAAAAAAATAAGACCAAAGTGGGCAAAAATGTGGTTGTTATCGGTGCCGGTAATGTGGGTTGCGACGCGGCAGCCGAGGCACACCGGTTGGGAGCCCGCAGAATTACCCTGCTGGATATTCAGGAACCGGCCTCTTTCGGCAAAGAAAGGGAAGCCGCCGAAGCAGTGGGAGCCGAATTCATGTGGCCGGTATTTACCCAGGAAATTACCCCATCCGGCGTGAAATTGACCACGGGAGAAGAGCTGCCCGCGGATACGGTGATTGTTTCCATTGGTGATATACCGGAACTCGAGTTTATTCCCGAAACGGTCACAACCGAAAACGGGTTTGTTAAGATCAATGACAACTACCAGACCTCAGACCCCCAAATCTTTGCCATCGGCGATGTGGTCAAGCCGGGGTTGCTGACCGAAGCCATTGGCTCCGGCCGGGTCGTTGCCCGCACGATTTGCGACATTTTAGAGGGCAAAAGACCGGCTTTCGAAAAGCGCTCCATGATTGATCCCCGGCGGGTGACACTGGAATATTTTGATCCCCGGATTACCGAATTTGCCGATCTGGATCATTGCGGGTCTCAATGCTCATCA
>JASFIX010000017.1:0-16845 GCA_050122435.1 Desulfobacterales bacterium | reverse complement strand
AATTACTGTCTATATTGCATCGCACAATTATGGAAAGTTCCTAGAACATGCCATTGAAAGTGTTTTAAAACAAACTGTGGATAATTGGGAATTGCTTATCATTAATGATGATTCCCATGATGATACTGAAGAGGTAATGAAGCTGTATGCAAGTGACCCGCGGATAAGATTATATAAAACAACTGGTATTGGCCTTCCAGCTGTTTGTAATTTGGCATTAAAAAAAGCCAAAGGAAATTACCTAATTAGATTAGATGGTGATGACTTTTTTGATGAAAATATTCTCTTAATTCTTTCTAATTACCTTAATCGTCATTTGCAGTGTGCAATGGTTTTTTCTGATTACTATTTAATTGATGAGTATGACCGCGTATTCGCTCATGAACGCAGGGAGAGTCTTAATGGGCATAATTTTTTATTAGATAATCCTGCAAATGGAGCATGTTCTCTTATTCGGAAGAAAGTTCTGGAAGAAATTGGAGGATATAGAGAAGACTTAAGAGCTCAAGATGGCTATGATATTTGGAATAAAATAATTAAAAAATATAAGGTGGCAAATATAAATTTGCCTCTTTTTTATTACCGGAGACACGATAAGAACCTGACGAACAATGAAGACCATATATTCAAGGCGCGGCAGAAAATAAAGCTTGATGCTGTAAAGGATAGAATTGACAACTTTAGACCAGTAATTGCACTTATCCCATGCAGGACACGTTATGATTTTTTACCTGACCTGTGGAATTGTAAAATCAAAAACGCCAGCTTATTGGAGCGGTGTATTCTAAAATGCGCTAATTCTGAATTATTTGATTATATCGTTGTGGCCTCAGATACTGAGAAGGTCAAAACAGTCATGGCCCCATTTGATGATCCCAGACTTGTATTTTTTAAGCGCCGTACCGAGGATACTGTTCGTTCCGCCTCATTAATACCAACACTTGAAGGCATAATAAATAAATTTGATCAAAATTATAACGGCATCTCGGTCATTTCTTATTTACAAGCACCGTTTGTTAAAACGAAAACTTTAGAAGAGGCCATTGGAACATTAATTTTAAACAATGTGACGTCATCTATGGGGGTAGAGGAGCTTAAAGGCAGCCTCTTCAAACGATCTGCCCATGGATTACAACCCATTAATCTTTTTTCCAGCTTATCAAGTGATTTTAACTGCATCTACCGAGAAGCAAATACGAGCTTAGCACTGCTAAATAAAAATATCAAAACAGGATCATTGCTTGGCTCTCAGATTGTCCATTTTGCTGTTAACAAAAATGAATATTTCTTTATAAATTCACAACAAAAACTAAAAATCGCTGAAATATTATTGGAAGAAAATGGAAAACAAACGCTATGGGGTTATTATCGCCGCCCGGATGGGCTCTCATCGTCTGCCCGGCAAAGCGCTATTACCACTTAATAACACGCCTATGATTGTTTTTCTTATAAAAAGACTAAAACGATCAAAAAAAATAAGATGGTTTATTTTAGCAACAACAACCTTAAAAGAGGACAATCAGCTTGTAAAAAAAGTCCTGGATGAAGAGATTGGAATTTTTCGAGGACATCGAGATGATTTAGTCAATCGGTATATGAATGCTGCCGATGAATATGATCTAGATTATGTTGTAAGAGTAACAGGGGATTGTCCGTTAGTTGATGGTGAAAGTTTAGATTACTGTATTGAACGATGCGAAAAATTGGATGGATTCGATTTAGCCACGACCAAGGGGAATTTTCCGGTTGGAATAGATTTTGAAATATACAGGGCTGAATCGATGAAAGTTCTTGCGAAAGATAACCTTACTAAAGATGAGCGGGAGCATTTAACTTTAGGTTTTTATAACCGCAAAGAACTGTTCAATATTAGACAGCTTCGCCCTCCTGAACATTGGCCTCGTATTGCCAAACATCTCACAGTTGATACGAGGGACGATTATAATTTAATTCGCTCTCTTGTTGATCCTGTTGAAAGTCAATTTATGGATATTCCGACGCTTCTGAATAAAATCGATGCTCTAATAAAATTTTAAATGGTTTAATAATGAGAGTTGATTATTCAAAATCCTCTAAAGCTATTGAAAAAGCAAGCCTTTATCGTGTCTTAAAAGACCACGAATTGTCTAAAAGGCAGATTCATGAATCAATGGATCTACTAAAATTCAATAATCGAAAGGAATGCGTACTTTGCGGTAATGCACTTCGCGGAGAAAATTTTTACCATAGAAACATACCTTTTGTAGTATGCGATACATGTAAGCATATACAGACAAAAACAAACCCACCTAGTAATTATCCCAGGACAAAATTCAGTTCCGTATACTTGGAGATAAGCGAGAAGGATTATCAAGATCGCAAAAAACGGGTATATAAACCTAAACTAGATTGGATAATCAATTGCCTAAGCGATCATGACTATCCGAAAGATCGGATTTCCAAAATGCAATGGACAGAAATCGGAGCGGGAGCTGGCTATTTTTTATCTTCACTCCTAGATGCTGGACTACGAAATATAAAAGGGTTTGATGCTGATAAAAAACTCGTTCAAGTTGCAAGAGATTATGTCCCGGAAAAATATATTATGCATTATGAAGGGAATTTATCTGAAGCCATGGATCTCTTTCCTTCTGATATATATACTGCTTTTTTTGTCCTTGAACATATTTCCGATGCGAAAAATTTCTTTATTAAACTAAAAACCCTTCCAAAAGGAACAATTTTTATATTCTCTGTACCTGTTTTTGGTCTTTCTTGCTTGTTCGAAAATATTTTTGAAAACAATTATGCCAGAAATTTAGACTGCGTTTTGCACACCCAGCTATACACAGATGACTCAATAAAATTCGCCATGAAAAAGGCCGGATTCAAGATAATCGCCAAGTGGATTTTCGGACAAGATGCAGAAGATATTATAAGGTTTATTTTAAAAGACATCACTCCAAAATTTTCTTTAAAGATAGTCGATGAAATTCAAAATGATTTATATGGACTGCAGGATTCAATGCAAAATTGTTTCGACAAATTAAATCTCTCTGATCAAAGGCATATAATTGCAATTAAAAGTTAACTGATGAAACCATTAACAACAAAAAAACTTTTTGAAGCCGCTTTCAGTGAAATTAGAGATTGTCATATCAATCGTGTATTAATTGCTGTCTTTCTTTTCGATTTTTTGGATAATTTAAGAAAAAATAACTTTCCAGATAACTGGTTTGTCATTCTGGAAAATGAATTAACGAAGTTAATTAATTTATTAAGTAATATTGCCGATGTGTTTGATTTGTCACCGAATTTATCAGGATTTATGGAACAGAGCTCTCAACACACAAACATCCAAGAGAGAACAGGTGAAGTATACTTTAATCTATGGAAGAATTTTCGAAATGAAGACTATCATGATGAAACTTATAAAATTTTAAATGAACGATTCGAAAAGAATAATATTTCAGTAAGTAATATAGAATGTGCTTTGGATGACGGATGTGGTAGTGGCAGATACACGTACGCTCTAAACAAAATAGGTTGTAAAAAAATTTGGGGTGTCGATATCAGTCCCAATTCTATTGCCTTTGCTAAACATAATAATGATTTAAAAAATAAAAACGTTCAATTTCTTACATGTTCGGTATTAGAATTGCCTTTTGAAGACGAAACGTTTGACTTCGTATTTAGCAATGGAGTTCTGCATCATACGATCGACACAGAACAGGGATTGAACGAAATTTATAGAGTGCTCAAAAAAGATGGGAAATGCTGGCTCTATCTTTATGGTGGCAAAAATTCATTTTTTTGGGATGTAGTGGATTTTTGTAGAAACCTTTTAAGTGAAATTCCTCAGCACTATACTCAGATGGTAATGAATGTTTTTGGTTACCCTCCTGGAAGAATTTTTCATAGATCTGATTTTTTTTATGTGCCCATAAATAATCGATATTTAGAAAATGAAATTATTATGATGCTGGACGAGGCGGGCTTCAATAATTTCAAAAGATTGAAAAGGGGTACAGAATATGACTGGGATGAAATGATATTCAATAATCCCGGTATCGACCCCTATATCTATGGGGAAGGTGAGATGAGATTTTGGTTGACAAAATAATAAACAAGCATGCTGGAGTTTAAAAAAAGCAAAAATTTTTACCTAAAATGATACAAAACAACCAAAAACAAATTCGCCGTATGGTTGATAAATCAAGTCCTTCTCACATAACGCTAAAAGATCGTTTGCGTACATGGCTTATCAAAAGAAACAAGAGACTTAATATCGGACGAAATGTTTATTTCAAAGAAAAGGTAGAAATTTCAATATGCGAAAATGGAAAATTAGATATCGGCGATAATAGCTTTTTGCATGCACATTGTTGGTTATTGCTAACAAAGCCGCAACCACATCTACATATCGGAAATTGGGTTTTTATCGGTCGTAACACCATAATTGCTGCAAAGAAACATATTGCTATTGGTGATTATACAGTGATAGCGCCACAGTGTTATATTATAGACCATGAACACGGTTTTAGCTCGCAAGATCTAATTTTAAATCAAAAGTCAAACATAAAATCAGTTGCTATTGGCAGGGATTGTTATATCGGCGCAAAAACTGTTGTGCTAGGTGGGTCTGAAATTGGTGACGGAGCCATAATTGGGGCAGGATCAATAGTGACTAAAAGTATTCCTGCTGGCGAGATTTGGGCCGGTAATCCTGCGAAGTTTATCAAGCATAGACTTTAACATTCGTTTAACTGATGAGACAAAGAATCAAATTTGAATAGTCTGATGGATAAACACTTACCGCAAAAAATTGAACATTACTTTGATAAGCTTTGGCCGATTAATCGAAGCATAACAGGCCCGGGAATAAGAGAATCGCTGGATATCCTTTCGGAAATAATTCCACTCAAAAGACTTAAATTTAATTCAGGAGAAAAAGTTTTTGATTGGATAGTTCCCAGAGAATGGAAAGCGAATGAAGCATATTTTGTTGATCCTACGGGCCGAAAACACGCTCATTTTAGCAAAAACAATCTGCATTTAGTTGGCTATTCGAGACCGATCCGAAAAAAAATGAATTTAGCCGAATTAAAGGAAAAATTGCATACCTTGCCGGATCAGCCTGATGCAATTCCTTATGTTGTAAGATATTACGATAGTGACTGGGGATTTTGCTTAACGCATCATGAATACGAACGATTACCAGAGGGTTTATATGAGGTCTTTATTGATACTGAATTATATAATGGACACTTAGAAATTGGTGAAGCCGTGTTGGAAGGGGAAACAACAAATGAAATACTCTTTTCGACCTACCTGTGCCATCCATCAATGGCAAATAATGAATTATCCGGTCCATTAGCGCTGGCATTTCTATATAATTATATTAAGGACTTACCTAATAGATTAAATACATATCGATTTGTAATTTCGGCAGAAACCATTGGAACGATATGTTATTTGGACAAAAGAGGGGATCATCTCAAAAATCATTTGAAGGCAGGTTATGTAATGACCTGTTTAGGAAACTCTGGATCATTCACTTATAAGCAATCAAGGAGGGGAAACTCTCTTGCTGATAAGGCTGCTAAGACAGTATTGAAAGAAGTTGCTAACTATAAGGTAATCAGTTTCTCGCCTTTTGGAAGTGATGAACGCCAATATTGTTCACCCGGATTCAACCTGCCTGTCGGGTCTCTCATGCGTACAATGTATGCGAAATATCCTGAATATCATACTTCTTTGGATAACAAGGATTTCATTAGTTTTGAAGCTTTAGCTGAATCGATTGAAGTATATCTAAATATTGTTAAGGCGATTGAATCCAACAAGATTTGGGTGAACAAAATACCTTTTGGCGAACCGCAGCTTGGAAAGAGAAATTTGTATCCGTCTTCTGATCCCAAAATAAATCCGATTGAAGATTTCCAGGCAATAAAATGGCTTCTCAACCTTGCCGATGGAGAAAGTGACCTTTTGGATATAGCAGATTCTTCTGGAATTAAAATATCCACTCTCGCGGAAAAAGCCAGGTTATTATTTAAAGCAGGTTTAATAGCTGAACTTGAAAATTGACTATAAAAATCGACCAGTTTAACAAATAGCAATTTCGATAGAAATGCTTTCTCTAAATACAATACATTATTGTTGCAGTGGAATCCAAAAGTTGAGGTGAAAATGTCAGAGCATAACAAAAAGGTAGCACTTATTGCATATTATGACCGAATTTGTCTAAGCATTCGAGCGTTATCCTCTGCTTTAAAAAATAAGGGACACATTCCCTATTTAATATACTTTAAAGATGACCGCACTGTCATTAAGGAAAACATTGATGAGAAAAGCAAATATTATCAAACGATTAATAACAACAAATTTATTGGTTGCGGTGAAGATGTAAATCCACCCACCCAAACTGAAATAAATCTTTTACTCGATAAAATTAAGGAAATAAATCCCGATTTAATAGGTATAAGTGCCCGTACAGTCGGAAAAGAAATTAGCAAACAAATTGTTACCAAGCTACGAAAAACACTGACCAATGTATTTTATATAGCAGGTGGGTGGGGACCCACATTAGAACCAGAAGAGTTTCTTGAATTTTTGGATTTTGTTTGTCTGGGGGAAGGTGACACCGCAATTTGCGATTTACTAGAAGCTGAAGATCATAAAAAAGTAAACAACATAGCCTGGATGGAGAAAGGTAAGCTTCGATACAATGCGTTATCCAAAGGATTACCTGTTGATGGCTTAGATTACCCTGATTGGGATTTTCAGAATAAATATATGATAGAAGACAATAAAATCACTCCTCATCAATACGTTTACGATACCGAAACATATGATATTTACGCTTCAAGAGGTTGCCCGTCAACGTGTACATATTGTATGGCCTGCCAGTGGAGTCGAATATATAAGAAATACGGATATTCAATACCAAAGGTGCGGCTAAGATCAGTTGAATCTGTCATTAAAGAACTTGAATATGCAAAAGAAAATTACCACATAAAATATGTTCGGTTTATGGATTCCATATTTGGTTATAAAAAGGAATGGCTTTTGAAGTTCCTTGATGAATACGATAAAAAAATTGGGAAAAAATTTTTTTGTTATCTGGATGAACGATATATAGATGAAGAGCGAATCAAAAGGCTAAAAGATTCAGGTTTTCATTTTACGACTGTTGGCATTCAATCAGCGAACGAAAAAATACGAAAAGAGATTATGGGTCGCAAAATTAGTGATGACGGTATCGTACGATATGCAGAGTGCCTCAAAAAATATGGAATCAGGATAAAATATGACATTATCGGCTGGAATCCCTTTGAGACATCTGAATCTCTCGGTGAAGGTATAACCTTTTTAAAGCGCTTGCCGAAAGGTGAGAGAACAGTTGTTTTCCAGATAAAGATTTTTCCCGGAAGTGAAATACACGAGTTGAAAGAAAAGATAAAACCAGAAATGCTGACAAATGAAGAATTCGAATATTGGGCTTGGATATATCAAATGATTCTTCTCAGCAAGGAATCGGAGGAGGCAGCTGATTTTATATTGAAATTTAATGCATTTAAGGACAATCCCAGAATTTTGCAAAAGATATTAGATGAAATTATCCATCGGGACCAGTATCAGGATAAAATTATTGCAGCCAGAAAGATCCGTAAAGGAGAAATACTCACTAATGTAATGATAGATCAGATTAAAACCGATAGAAAAGGCGGTATTTTTTACGATGATAAAATGAAAATTATCGCTAAAGTTGCCTGCAAGGAAATTCTCGAGGGGCACATGGTTCAGTGGGATGATTTTTTTGGAACCTATCAAAATGTAGGTAAAGGTGAGTTCTAACTCACATAGTACTTTAAGTATAATCGGTTAAAATATCATTTTCATGCAAATTAACTGTTTGGGAAAGAGAAGATATGACAATTAAGGTTTTCATTGGAGGTCATCGTAAATGCGGAACTACTTTGCTTCTAAATCTATTCGACATGCATCCGCAACTCTGTGTTTATCCTCATGATTTGTGCTCAATGTATGCCTATTATCCGATTTTCAATGAAGACTGCTATTCTCATAAACAACGGCGTGAGAGGCTGAATAAAGTTATTTTTGATTATTCGAAGCTTTATTTTGCCGAAAAGAATTGGTCTGATAGGTTAAATTTCGATAAAATGCAGGCTGAATTTTGGAAAAGAATTCGCTCATCGGAACTGCAAGATATTGGAAAAGTTTTGGATGCCCAAATCCAATCTTTCAAGTCTGTTACTCATAGTGATTGGAGCAAAATAAAGGCAGAAGTTATCAAAGAAACCAGTATAGAGATTTATGCTGCCTTTCTATTGACGCGTTTTGAAAGTAGCAAATTCGTTCATTTAATAAGAGACCCCAGAGATAACTATGCTGCTCTCAAAGCTGGATTGAACAAAAGATATAAAGATTTTCCCGATGATGCAAATACTATCCTCAGCAGCCTGATCCACAGATACGGATTAGGTATGCGATTAGCGGAATTTAACCAAAGGCGCTTTGGAAATGAGCGATATATAATTGTGCGACATGAAGATGTTACTGCGAATACAAAAAAAACTCTTATGGGAATTTGCGATTTTCTGAATATTAGCTTCCATCCAAAGTTGTTGCAACCTTCTGTATTGGGAAAACCCACAAAAGGAAACAATTTCGAAGATATTGTGATGACTTCAGTTTCCACCGTAAATGTTGGCCGTTGGAAAGCCCGTATAACAGAAACAGAAGCGAAGATTATAGAATTTTACTTTAAGGATCTAATGGCCAAATATGGATATGAATGCGAATATGATTCCAATGAGCAAATTGATGCAGCTTCAGAATTCTATAAATGGGCTAATTATAAATATTACTATTTTGATCATTTTGCCAATATTAATTCAAACTAATTTTATTTAAGAAATTGATATCCATGACAAACGAAATGCTGGAAAAATTGGCTGCTGAATGTCCCGAAAGCACCAGTGAAATTTTCAGGCCCAATGATTATTATGGACATGCTTATTTATTGAAGAAATATTGTGGCATAGATCAGGAAATTTCTCTTCCTGGTATTTATCCTCACGCGATATCATTTAGAGATAAAGCTTGGGCGGCTGAACTTAAGCACCCGATGCCATTTTTCTTATTAAAATCAAAGCTTCAATCCGACGTATATTCCAAATATTCTGATAAACCATCATGGATTATCGGCGCGCCAAATTATTATGCAGTAAGACTTATTAACGATGAGGTAAAAGAGATTCAGTCCGATGCCAAAGGAACCCTGATACTGCCGGCGCATTCGACCCATCATTTGACGAATAATTATGATTTCAATGCATTTGTTCAGTATCTTAAAAATTTGCCGGAAAAATACAAACCCATTACCATATGCCTCGGCTGGCGCGATATCCAATTGAGAATGCATGAAGCCTATTTAAAACACGGTTTTGAATGCACAACCGCTGGTCATATGTATGATAAAGATTTTTTCCCTAGGCTGGTTAGAATTTTTGCTTCAAATAAATTTGCGGTTACTAACCATATAGGTACTTCAGCTTTTTATGCCGCTGCGATGGATATTCCGGTCAATTTATATCGCCAAAAAATCGAGACCAAGCCAGCAAGATTTGATCAACCGGCGCACCTGCTCCAGGAGGCGCAATTTAAGCCCTATTTGCCGATTGTCGAGGAATTTATTGATTCCTGCAAAGATCCTGATGAACAAATGGCCAAACATCAAAAAAATATTGCAAAAATGATTTTGGGCTATGAGGCCATTAAAGAACCTGAAGAGCTTCGTAGCCTTTTTGAGTCATTGTGGCAAAAAAGTGAAATGAAACCGTTTATTAAACAACCCAATTATGTTGTTGAGGGATCATTCAACGACGTCATTCAGGCCATTGACAAACAAGTCAGATCATATCCACGACAAACACCAGGCAGGCTCAAAATCGATGGGTTTCCTATTGTCTTTGCAGATCTCCATAGCTTTTATCATCAGGCCATTCAAATTTTTCAATCCGAAATTTATGGCTTTAAAACAGAAAAAGACAATCCAGTTATTCTGGATTGCGGTGCCCATGTGGGATTGGCCTCGATCTACTTTGCCACAAAATATCCGAATTCAAGTATTCATGCGTTTGAAGCTGATCCTGTTATTGCGAAAATGTTAAATGAAAATGTCAACACGCTTGGCCTTAGAACGGTTAACGTACACCCGCAAGCAGTTTGGGTAAACGAGAAAGGGGTATGCTTCAACAAGTCCGGCGATGATTCAGGATTTATCAGCGATGAAGAGCCGGAAAGTTTAGAGAGAGTTTCATCCATTAGATTAAAACAATTTATCGAAAATCAACATGTGGACTTAATGAAGCTCGACATAGAGGGAGCCGAATATGAAGTTATTAAAGACTGTGATGAGGCCTTAGCCAACGTTAAAAATATTATTATAGAAGTGCACAAATTTCGGGATAATAATGGATCATTGGGAGACATTTTAGGTATTCTTGAGAAGAACAATTTTGAATATACCTTCGGCGATTTTCACTTTGCCGACTGGCTTGAACCATCCTTAGTCCCACCCTTTTCTTCGTGTAAAACTAATAAATATATCATTACCATATTCGCCTGGCAGCATGACGATAGGAAACTGAATTCGATAGAAACCAAAAAAGATGTGGAAAGAGCGCTTAAAGAATTAAACACTGGGCGGAACTCTAAAGCAATTCTTCTTATTAAAAAAGCGATACAGGAAGCTCCAGGAGAAAAAGCACTATACTATGCCCTGGCGGTTGCGCATGCTCGCGAGGAAAATTTTTTTGAGGCGAAAAAATTGTTGGCGCAAATTCCCGAAAACAACCCTATCTATGACAAAGCATCTTATCTGCTTGAGATGATAAATCAAGAGATTCAGGACAAGCATAAGGGAGAGTAATTTGTGAAAGAACTAAATAGAATCTTAAGTGAAAAATTTGCCCTTTCAGAATTTATTGAAACTAAAGAACCCGGTAAGAACCCATCGGGAACTCATACTATTGGCGATTCCATAAAAATCGTTCATTTATGTACACAGGATTATGGCGGGGCCGGCAAAGCTGCTTATAGATTACACAAGGGGCTCCAAAAAATCGGCCTCGATTCCACAATGCTTGTGGTGAACAAGCAAAGCGGCGATCCGTCTGTTAAAGTTTTCCCATCCGAATACTTGGGACTAATGACGCAAAGCCTTAATATTCCAACCTATGGATCTCCACTATGGCAACAACAAATGCTTCGCTGGCAAAATCAACTGGCAAAATATCCCAATAGGCCTGTTGGACTTGAAATGTTTACGGATGCTTTATCAGATATACAGCTCGAACAGGTTCAGGAAATAAGAGACGCGGATATAATCAATTTGCATTGGGTTGCAGGAGCACTGGATTATCCGAATGCCCCTCTGGCACTTAGAGGTAAAAAAATCGTTTGGACATTGCATGATATGAATCCCTTTACAGGTGGTTGCCACTATTCCGGGGATTGCGAAAAATATAAGGAGTCCTGCGGCGCATGCCCGCAATTAGGGTCTAACATTGAGGAAGACCTGGCAAGACAAAATTGGAATCAAAAATATTATGCGTTCCAAAATTTGGATCTAAATATCGTTACACCCAGCAAATGGCTGGCGAATTGCGCTTCTAAGAGCAGTCTTCTTTCCAAATTTCCTGTCTCTGTCCTACCCTACGGTTTTCCACTCGATACCTTCAAGCCTTATCCTAAAACCGACATCCGCAAATCTTTAAACATACCTGAAAATGCTAGCGTTATTTTATTTGGAGCAGATTCAATCGTCAATGCCAGAAAAGGCTTTGTATATTTGCTAGAGGCTCTAAAAAGACTTCCACTCAAAAAGGATAATCCTATGGTTGTCCTTACTTTCGGTGGATTTCCAGAAGGTTTACAAATTGAAACAAAGCACAAAATTTATAATCTGGGCTGGATAGCCGATGAGAGCCAAATTGCTTTGGCCTATAGTGCAGCAGATGTTTTTGTAATTCCTTCTTTAGAAGACAACCTTCCCAATACCGTTATCGAAGCGATGGCATGCGGTGTTCCAGTAGTAGGGTTCGATATTGGCGGAATACCGGACATGATCGTCCACAAGAAAAACGGTTTTTTAGCAAGACCCAGGGATGTAGATAGCTTATTAGAAGGGATTGAATGGGCTATATCTTCGCCGAATGGCCACAAAAATATTTCAGTTCTTTGTCGGGAGCGGGTCGAGTCTAAATTTGCTCTGGAAGTCCAGGCAGGTGCATATAAAGAATTATATGATGCTGTAATATCAAATCAATTATTGAAATCTGAAGATAAGAATACGACACAGAACAAATTAGATCATCTTCCCCTGCGAAATTCCGAAGACGATCGAATAATGCCAGCCGGGGATGTTTTAAAGGATACAGAAAAAGACGGGCAAATTCTCCCAAAAGTTAAAACTGAGAGAAATAAATATCTGGTTTCCGCCATTGTTTCAACATACAACGCCGAACGGTTTATCCGTGGCCGTTTAGAAAATCTTGAAAATCAGACCATTGCAGACAAACTCGAAATAATTGTTGTCAACAGCAGTTCACAGCAGAATGAAGAAAAAATTATTAAAGAATTTCAGGAAAAATATTCGAATATTAAATATATAAAAACGGATCGCCGTGAAACCGTTTATGCAGCATGGAATCGGGGTATTAAAGCCGCTAGCGGTAAATATATAACCAATGCCAACACGGATGACCGGCTTCGGCAAGACGCACTGGAAGTCATGGTGAATACTCTTGAGTCGCACTCGGAGATAGTGCTGGTATATGCAGATGTGATTATTACTGAAACCGAAAATGAAACCTTTGAACGCTGCACACCTGTTGGTCTTTTTAACTGGATAGACTTCAACCGGCAACATTTATTGAATAAAGGGTGCTTTGTGGGTCCGCAGCCGATGTGGCGAAGAGAAGTTCATGATGAATATGGCTATTTTGATGCTTCATTTGTAACTTCGGGAGACTATGAATTTTGGCTGCGTATTTCTCAAACTAATACATTTATGCATCTTCCTATTCAGCTGGGACTGTATTTAAGATCTCCGGGGAGCATTGAGCACTCCAATCGAGAAAGACAAAGAGAAGAAAACGACCAAATATTAAAGATGTACCAAGAGGCCAACGCTTCCGGAAAGATTATTGGACGCATACCAGCCAGCACATCACCGGGTCATACTGATATAAAGAGCAAAGAGACGGAATCTCCAGAGTCAATTTATAGTAGCATAAAAGCAGAGATGGAAAATAAACAATCGGAGGAAGTGATCAATGAGTTGGAAATGCTGGTAGAATCTTTCCCTCATTTTGCGCTGGCATATAACGATCTGGGTGTTTTGTACTATCAAGTCGGCAAAAAGGAAAAAGCACATCAATCTTATGAAAAAGCCGTGCAGCTTGATCCAGCGAACATCGTGTCCCAAAAAAATCTGGCTGATTATTACTATGTTGAAATGGGCAGGATCGAAGAGGCCCTGCAGATCTATGTTAAAATTTTAAAACTCAATCCGCGAGATATCGAAACATTGTTGATTACCGGTCACGTTTGCGTCGCATTGAACAATTATGAGGACGCGGAAGTGTTTTATCGGCGAGTGCTGGAACTTGAACCGCAGAATGAAGTTGCCCAAAGCAGTCTGAATAAACTGGATAAAATGCACCCGATTACGCAAGAGCTTAAATCACCTGAAGAAATGTATCAGGAGATTCAGCCATTATTAAACAACGGAGATCCTCACAAAACGATCTCACTATTAGAAAAATTGCTGCAAACCTATCCGGACTTTGCTCTGGCACACAATGATATGGGCGTGCTTTATTATCATACGGGTGACAAAGAAAAGGCCCGGCATCACTATGGTTGCGCCGTTGAATTAATGCCAGATAATATTAACTTTCAAAAAAACCTGGCGGACTTTTTGTTCGTCGAACAGGCAAAGGTTGAAGAGGCGCTTCAGATTTATGTGAACATTTTGTCAACGCATCCCGATGACGTAGAGACGCTCTTAATTACCGGACACATATGCGTGGCGCTTAAAAAGTTTGATGATGCCATAGAATTTTACGAACGGGTTCTGGTGTTGGCACCCGATAATGAAGATGCCGCCAAAAATCTGCAGGCCTTGAGGAACCTTCAACTCGAGCGGTCGCCGGAAAATGAGGATTCTTTAGGTGAAGTGACCGATTCTCGCTTGAAATATGAGTCAACAGGTCTGAATACTGAAGGATCTGAAAACACGGATGCTGAATATAAACCAACCGCGTCGATTGTTGTGAGACTTGATGGGATCGAAAACCGCGTAAAAGAATGTCTGAAAAGCATTCAGGCGCACACCGTTGAACCTTACGAACTGCTTCTGGTCGAATGCGGAGCAACCAAAGGTATTCTCAAATGGGCCCGTCAACTTATAAAGGATAAAAAGCATTACCAAATTATTGAGTGCCCCAGAGCGGATAGCTGGGCTGAATCTATCAACCAGGCGATCCAAAAGGCCGGTGGTGAGATTATCGTTTTGATGCACAATGATGTGGTGGTGCCGGAAGCTTGGCTTAAAGCCTTTGAAATGAGTGCCAAACTTGAGCCGAATATCGGTGTTGTGGGCCCCATATCAAACCGGGCGGTTGGTATCCAACAGTTGATGGATCCCCATGAATCTGACCGGGTTGAGTTCGAATCCGCTGCAACAGCGTTTCGTGAACAAAACCAATATAGACGGCTGGCAACCCGAAAACTATCCGATTTCTGTGTGGCTTTCAGGCGGGAATTGCCTGATAAAATCGGATATTTTGACGAACAGTTTGTTTCAGAAGAAGTGATTGTCGAAGACTTCTGCAACCGAGCGGTTTCAGAGGGATATCAAAATTTGATTGTAGCTGATACCTATATCTATCATTACGATCGCCACAAAGTCAAAAAGAACGATACAAAGAAACATCCGGTCGGTGGCGATGATCGAAAGAAGTATAATGAAAAATGGAATGATGCTCAAAACCAGGCAGCCAAAGCATTTCAGACCGTACAATTTCTGGCGGAAGCAAATGAATTCAGCCAGAAAGGTCAACATGACCAGGCTGTGCAGATATTGCTGAATACAATTGGGATTCAACCTGAAGAAAAGCGTCTATATTTAGAGCTCGCCGAAATCTTGCTTGCTGCAAAAAGATTTCAGGATGCCAAGGAAGCTTTAAATGAAATGCCTTTAGAAAACGGAAACCCGGAAATAAAAAAGATTTTACTTCTCGGATATGCGGAAGAGGGTCTTGAAAATTATGAGGCCGCAAATTCCTGCATTGATCAGGTGCTTACAATGGATCCCAAACACGCGCGGGGCTTGAACCTCAAAGGCATTCTGGCCTACCGCAACAATGACCTCAATTCTGCTGAAGATTATTTCAAACGGGCAATTGCATCTGATCCGGGTTATGGAGAGCCCTATACAAATTTAGCCATGTTGCGGTTGGAAGCAGAGCAACCTGGGGAAGCCCTTGAGTCTTTTGAAAAAGGTTTCATCCTGTCACCGGCGGATCTAGATATAGCAACCAATTATCATGCGTTTATCGAAGGGATCGGTGATTTTGCTAGGGCTGAAAACGTTGCGCGTCAAGCGGCCGACCTGTACCCGAACAATCAGAAAATAAAATATATGCTGATCGATTCTCTGGTGCAGCAGGGCAATTACGAGATGGCAATGTCTGAAATTGAGGATGCGATTATTAAATTCGGTATTGATGATGGCATCCTGGGCGCCGCTTTAAAGCTCAGAGAAAAGCTGGGGCCGATGACCATTAACGCGTCTTCGAAAAAGGTTCCGGTTTCATTGTGCATGATCATTAAAGACGAAGAAAAGTATCTTGCCCGCTGTCTGACGAGTTTAAAACCCATCGTGGACGAAATGATTGTTGTTGATACGGGCTCGACGGACCGATCCAAAGATATTGCCACCTGTTTAGGAGCTAAGGTTTGCGATTATGATTGGGAAAATGATTTTGCCGCTGCCCGCAATTTTTCGATTTCTCAAGCAGCGGGTGAATGGATTCTAATAATGGACGGAGACGAAGTAATTTCGCCTCTGGATTATGACGCATTCAAAAAGATTGTCGCAAAGAAACCCAAGGCTCCCGTGGCGTATTCCATTACCACCCGAAATTATAACAAACTGGCCAACATTGTGGGGTGGATGCCCAATGATGGTCAATATCCCGATGAGGAAGCGGCGATCGGGTGGCTGCCCAGCGAAAAAGTAAGGTTGTTTTACGGCAAGGATCAGATCCGGTTTGAAGGGGCGGTCCATGAGTTAGTCGATCCGGTTTTGAATAGAAAAGGAATCGAGATCAAAAGATGCAGCATTCCGGTGCACCATTACGGTCGGCTGGATAAAGAAAAATTGGAGCGCAAAGGGGAAATCTATTTTGATATCGGTCACAAGAAGCTGTCCGAAACGGGTGAGGATGTTAGTGCCCTGCGGGAATTGGCGATCCAAGCCACCATTCTGGAGAAAAACCAGGAAGCGTTTGAATTATGGCAAAGACTGCTTGCCCTAAATCCGGAGCCGAATCTGGCCGCGATTGCCTATGTGAATCTGGGGACCATATACTGCCGGATGGAGAAATTTGACGATGCTCTGGATGCGGCTAAAAAAGCGGTCGAATGTGCCCCGAAACTGAAAGAGGCACAATACAACCATGCAATGGCTGAGTTGCATTGCGGTAATGCGCAAAATACGATCTCCATTCTCGAAAGCCTTTTAAACGGGTTCCCCGATTATCCGCC
>JASFIX010000016.1:0-16889 GCA_050122435.1 Desulfobacterales bacterium | reverse complement strand
CCCAGCTGGGATTTATCAAAACCAGATGTCCGGGCTGGATAATGTCTTCGATGCCGCCGATAAGATCCAGCGATTGTTTGACGGCCGTGTAAATTTGCTCAAAATTAGGGCCGGCGGGGGTTTTCACGATAGATACGCTTGCTTTTTGCATGTTGAGCTCCTCTATATTCATGTCCTACAAAACGGCTACAAAAGTTGTGTGGTATAAGGTACTGCAGTCGAGTTCTTTAAACAAATCCTGGTTCAAAGGTTCAACGTTCACCCGCCTTCGCTAAAGCTTCGACGCGGCGGGCAAGGTTCAGAGGTTAGATAACTGCAAAAATGAGTCATACATCGAAGCGCCAAAGTCCACTCGCAACTCGCAACCCTTACCGCGGAACGCCTAAACGCTGAACCGTGAACCTTTGAACCCTGAACCCGAAACCTAATTATTCTTTAGGCTCTTTAATACCGGCCAACCGTTTGGCCAGCTTGATCTTCTCTGCCAGCTTGCCCTCGCGGTAGATCATGATGCGCTGCGCCTGGGGCGAGCCGGCACCGTGCATCGACTCCACCAGAGCGGTGCCGCCCGTCATGGCCTCGATCATTCGAGCAATTTTGACACGATCCCCGGTGGGGATATCGGCAACCCCCGAGAAATATTTTTGCACCAGATGCCCGACATCCTCATTTTCAAAATCGTATTGACTAGGCATGGTCGCAATAAATCCTCCGGCCAGATCCAGCGCCAGGCGGGCCACTTCAAAATGAAAACGCGTGACGTTCTGTTTGCAAACATTGGCCAGCATGGTATCCACCATGTAGGCGCCGGAAGGTGTCGGCCAGCCTTCAGCCGAACAGGCAATCGATGAGCTGTAGAGGGTTTCGCTGAGATGGGTCATCTCCGTGACCTTGTCCCTCACATGCGATCCCTTGGCGGTGCCCTGAATCAGACTCAGGTAGCTGACAGCACCGATCAGCACATCCATCAGGCCGGTCTTGCAGGCCCCGTAGTTGGCGCGGTGGTGGGCGGCGAAACGGTACACGAGATCGCCGGTAAATTCGGTTTCACCATCCATGAAAACGTTTTCCATCGGTACGAAGACATCCTCAAAAACAAGTAAGGCTTCGCCTCCGACAGCCCCGAAAGAAGGCTTGCCGACATCGATGCGTTCCTTGCGATCGCGGCGATCGTCGTTGGCCTGCCGACCGAAAACCATCGTGACGCCGGGCGCATCAATCGGCACCGCGCAGACAACGGCGTAATCTTTTGAGCTTTCATTCATGGCGGTGGTCGGCATCACCAGAATTTCGTGGGAGTTGACGGCGCCGGTCATGTGAAGCTTGGCGCCTCTGATCACGATGCCGTCTTTCCGTCGGTCCACTACATGAACATATTGATCCGGATCGGACTGGTCAGCGGGGCCTTTGGAACGGTCGCCCTTGGGATCGGTCATGGCGCCAACCACCATGCGGTTGTCGTCCTGGATGCGGGTTAGCCAGTTGTTAAAGCGCTGCAGATAGTCGGTGCCCAATTTCGCATCAACTTCATAAGCCACCGAATAAACGGCATTGATGCCGTCAAAGCCGACACAGCGCTGGAAACAGGTCCCGGTTTTCTGCCCTAAGACTCGCAACAGTTTAACCTTCTTGATCAAATCCTCTATATTCTGATGCACATGGGTAAAGCGACTGATCGTACGCCCCGTCAGGTGGGATTTGGCCGTTGCCAGGTCCCGGTATTCTTCTTTGGCAGCCAAAGAATAGGTCATGGCGGCCGCCCGCACATGAGGTGCCGTGGCCGGGTGCCGCGTAACGTCATCGATGCGTTTACCTTTGTAATAAATGACGGGATTTAGAGCCCGCAAACTTTGGATATATTCACCACCGTTTTGCAATTTCATGAGAAACCTCCTGCTCAAGGATTTTATGCGGATAACAGCCCGTATTTTTTAATGTTGGTATCGGCCATTGCCTGAATTTTTTCGATCTCAAGCTGCCCCTGCTCGGAGTCGAACAGGTGCCGATATCGTTTTTGTTTATTCAGATAATCAGCGACCGGAACTTTGCGCTTAATTTTGCGGATCGCGGTGATTTCTCCGTTTTCTTTTTCAAACAGCGGCACCAGTCCGCTGTTGACGCCCAGCCGGCCGATTTCAAGCGTCAAATTTGAAGGAAAGCTCCACACCGACGGGCAGGGGGTGTCGATCTGAATATAACGCGATCCGTGATAGGTCATTGCTTTTTTGATTTTTTTCTTTAGATCGCCCAGATAGGCGATCGATGCAGTGGCCACATAAGGAATACCGTGAGCCGCAACGATCTCTGGCAGGTCTTTTTTCATTTCGGCCTTGCCCATGGATTGTCGGCCGGCCGGGGCCGTTGTGGTCGCCGCCCAGGTGGGCGTTGCCGCGCTGCGTTGGCCGCCGGTGTTCATATAGGCCCCATTGTCGACACAAATATAGAGGACATCATCGCCGCGCTCCAGCATTCCCGAAAGGGCGCCAAATCCGATATCAAACGTCCCACCATCCCCGCCGATGGCCACCACCCGGGTGTTCTCTCGCCCCTGAGCTCGCAGGGCGGCGACGACACCGGTGGCAATTGCCGGGGCATTTTCAAACACGTGGTGTATCCAGGGTACCCGCCAGGGTGAGAAGCCATAGGGTGAGGTAAAGGTTTCCAGACAGCCGGTGGGGGATACCACGATCACATCGTTTCCGGTTGCCTCTAAAATATGCCGAACCCCCAGCGCCATACCACAGCCGTGACATGCCCGATGGCCGGAGACAAACAGGGATTCTTTCTGGGTTTTCTTTTTGACGGTCATCTATTTCTCCTTCGATTAGAAGTGGTTCCAAAATCTCAGATCAGGTTCCCTGATTTAGCACGGGATTACACGTCTTTATTTTAACAAACTAAGGTGTGCATCAAGGCTAAAAGTGCCTAAAGCGATAGCTCACCGCAGAGACGCAGAGTCCGCAAAGGTTTAAAAAAAAATTTTCTCTCTGCGCGCTTTGCGTCTCTGCGGTGAATCCTATAAAAATTGCAGCATTCCTTTTCTAAGATACGATAGTGGCGTCGAGGTCAATCCATTCGGGTTCGGGCAATACCTCCCCGGAGCGGTGAATCTCCTCGGCGCGAGTCACCAGCCGGTGAACCGTGTGAGTATTGATTTCGCGCCCGCCGAGTCCGGCAACGAAATCAACCACCATGGGCGCTTGTGGTCGGCCGAATAGTTTGGCTTTCATATCAAGGCCGATGGAGCCTTCACTGCCCATGGAAAAACTGGCGTCCATTACCGCGATTACCTTGGCGTCTTTTACGGCCTGCCAGATTTCTTCATGCGGGAACGGTCGGTAGCATCTGATCTTGATCAGGCCGACCTTTTTACCGGCATCCCGCAGCTCGTCAACAGCATCCTTAACCGTACCGGTGACGGATCCTATGGCCACCAGAATAATTTCGGCGCCGTCGACCCGGTAGGCTTCGATCAGCCCGCTGTTATCACGACCGGTCAATGCCGATAGCTCATCCAGGATTTCCTGGATGCGGGGTTTTCCTTCGGACATGGCCTTGTGAATCGCGTATTTGAATTCCATCATGGCATCCGATTCGGCATAGGAACCCCAGGTTTTCGGTGTGGCCGGGTCCAGATAATGCTCGGGAGCAAAGGGCGGAAGGAAATCATCAACCGCCTGCTGGTCGATGAACTGCACCCGCTCGTAAGAATGGGTCAGCACCCAGCCGTCCATGCACACCATGACCGGTAGCATGATATCAGGATCCTCCGCGATTTTAAAAGCCGCCAGATGCATGTCATAGGCCTCCTGGACACTTTCTACGTAAAATTGTATCAGTCCGGCATCCCGCAGAGACATGCTGTCCTGATGATCCACCTGGATGTTGATTGGCGCCGATATCGATCGGTTTACACCGGTTATGACAAACGGCAGGCGCATGCCCGCACTGGCGTACAGCACCTCGGTCATCAATAACAGCCCCTGGGACGATGAGGCCGTGTAGCTGCGGCTGCCTGCGGCCGAGGCACCGGCCAGCACGCTGGCTGCTGAAAACTCGGATTCGACTCTGACGTACTCGGCATCGATATCGCCATCGGCTGCCATTTTTGCCAGGCCCTCGACAATGTGCGTCTGAGGGCTGATGGGGTAAGCCGAAATCACATGGGGTCGGCAGGCCTTTACGGCCAGTGCGACGGCTTCGGATCCCTCTACTACTTTAATGTCGCTCATGGTTTATTTTTCCTCCGGTAATATTCGAATGGCCTCGGCCTTGCATTCATAGGCGCAGATGCCACACCCTTTGCAAAAATCGTAGTCGATTTCATAGCGGTCGTCATTGTGGCGGACGGCGTCATCCGGGCAAACTTCCCGGCATTTGCCGCACTGATTACATAATTCATAATCGATCTCCGGTCGCTCATCCCGCCAGCCGCCAGTCTTGTAATTCAAGGAGGTTCCGCCTTCAACAACGGCACCTTTTGTCAGTTTCATTTAGCCTCCTTTAAAAATGCTTTGAAGTGGTTTCAAAGCCTCAGATCAGGTTCAAGGGCCCCGCTAAAGCGGGATTACATATCTGATCTTAGAAGATTAAGGTATGTATCAAGCGTCAGGCCGATCGGGAAAGCGCAGCATACATATGTGTATGTGAGCATTTACCGGAGGCCTGCAACGCAGCCATTGGCCCTTAGATGGGGTTTTGAAACCACTTCTTGTAACTTTCTTCAACTACCTGCGCATTCTTTTCCCCCAGTTCACCGGGGAATTTACTCCGCACAGCGTTCAACGCAGCTTCCAGTGACAGCTCCCGGCTGAAGCCGGCAAACGTGCCCAGAAGTGCGGTGTTGATAATGGGTCGACCCAGAATCTTACGGGCCAGCTCATCGGCAGATATGGTGACGGCGTTCGATTTTTCAAGCCCTAAATCCGCCACCGATTTATCCGTATTGATCAAAATCGATCCGGTTTGTTTCAAACCTTCCGCGACATCGACCTCATTGAGAATGGTGGCATCCTGAACGATGACGTAATCGGGCGCATGAACGTGGCTGCGGGTGCGGATGGGGCGGTCACTGAGCCGGCAAAACGCAACGATCGGCTTGCCGCGTCGTTCCCCTCCGCCGCCTAAAAAAGGAAATGCCTGGCCGTATTTGCCGTCCTCCAAGGCAGCAATGGCCATAAATTGCGCCAGAACGAGAGATCCCTGGCCGCCTCTTCCATGTATTCGAATCTCTTTCATTCCTTTCTCTCCCTATCCTCAAACCAGTAACGTACAATAGTTGATTTTATTTTGGGTTCCCGGTGTTAGTTTCCGGGTTCAAGGTTCAAAGGTTCAGGGTTCTGGGTTTAGGCATTCCGCGATACGGGTTGCGAGTTGACTTTGGTGCTTCGACGGCTGGCTTGTTTCTGCCTTTATCCAACCTCTGAACCCTTGAACGCTGAACCTTTGAACCAGGTGTTGTTTAAGAACTCAACTGATGAAAATATACTTAACGACTTTGGCAACCTTTTAAAGAGACATCACAATAGTTACCAATGTAATTCGGCTGAAACAGAATCCGCTGCTTTTACGACTGTTGCAGCCAGCTCCTTTTCAATGCGCTCCTGAGTCATCGTAAAAATGGAACCCGTGACGCTAATGGAAGCAACTACCTGACCGCCAGAGCGGACCGGAGCGGCGACACAGCGGACACCCTCGTAGTATTCTTCGTTATCGACGGCATATCCTTGTTTGCGTATCCTGTCCAGCTCTGCCATCAGCGCCGGTAGACGCGTAATGGTATTTTTAGCGTAGGCTTTTAAAGACTTGTTTTTGTAAATTCCTTTGACCGCCTCCTCGTTTAAGTTGGCCAGCAAAACCTTGCCGCCGGCCGCCGCATGCGGATCGGTGGCGAATCCCACATAGGTGGCAAGCGAAAGACCGCTCGGGGTGTCCAGTTTATCGATGTAAACAACCTTACCGTCCCGCAGCATCGCCAGATGAACGGCTTCCTGACACTTCTGGCGTAAAACTTCCAGATGGCGATGGGCAATTTTACGGATGTCCAGATTATCTAAGATTTTTCGGCTGATTTCCAGAAATCGGAATCCCAGTGAATACTTTTTGGTGTCCGGATCCTGGGTGATGTAATCATGGGGAAGCAGGGTCGAAACCATGTGATGCACCGAACTCGGGTGCAAGTCGAGATGGCCGCTGATTTCCGTCAACTTCAAACCGGCGGGATGATCACTTAAGATATCAATGACCTTCAGACAGCGTTCGATGGAATTGATTTTCATTTTTCATGAAAATTAGTGTAATGTTCGAATTATTTTGATAGGTATTTTCATAATATGAAAACGATTTTCATATATGAAAAAAATAACTTCCTGTCAAGTTTAAACTTAGGATCAATTAAAAAATTTTTGGCATTAAGAAACGGGCGGATTCCAGTAGCTACGAGAATTTACAAATATACGAGGCAGTTTCTTTCACTTTCAGATCAAAACTCGAGTTTGCCGGAATGGTAACTGTCTCGCCGGTCTTCACGGTTCGCCATTCGGCGCCCGGCGGCTGGACCTCAATTTCCCCCACGGTTATCGTGAGGTGCTCTTCGCTTTCTGTATCAAAGGTGTAAGAACCCGGCAAAACGACACCGGCCGTAAATGCTGCCTCCTCACGCTCGAATCCCAGGCTTTTGACGTTCCCGTCAAAATAGTTGTTCACCTTGATCATGGCATTGCTCCTTTTCGATGCGCATTGTTTTTGGAAACGAGTATGGCCGAAACAAGATCGTGTGTCAAGATGTCGGGGATTGAGACGTCTGGAACAATCTCATTTACTTTTAACCAAAATCTTATCCGAATTTAATCCGGGCACACCATGATAGCTTCAGTCTGTACGAATAGGCAATTTGTTATCGGAGGGTGCCGCAAAGCGGCTGCTTTCAAACACTTAATTTTTTTAGAGATGAATATGAAAAAGGACGATAAATATATTTTAGATTACAAACTGGATTACCTCAAGCTGGCCTTAAAAATTTCAAGGCTCCGTTATCATGGGGATCAGCCCCCTGAAGAACTTTTACAGCAGGCCTATGAGATCGGTCAGTTGGTTGGCGTCTCTGAAATGGAATTAAAGAATATATGTTCTAATCTGTAATCGCAATAATTGGGATCAACCTTTTGGATGCTTTCATTTATATAGCGATTGGCCTCATTTGCTTAGGATGCCTTGCTCTATATATTCTATCCCTGGGCTATCAATTTGACGGTGATGAAGATGACAGGCGAATCAGCTAATCACTGCCAAAAATCAATTCTAATAAAAAACTAATACTAATCTAACAATTCATTTGTATCTGTTTTCATGTGGTGCGAGCCGCACTCGCATCGCAATCCTAACTTTTTCAAAGGGCAGCCCATGGTGGGCTGCCCATTTTTTTCATTTTAACTTAATTAAAATGAACTTCTAATATCGACCTTATAATTTTGAAATTAATCTTATAGGCGAGAACACTTGTTCTAAGACCGCCTCGACCTGTCTTACTTTTCTGTTTCCCTCCTCCAAAAGGGCGGCCACCATTAGCGTGGTCGCCCTTTCAATTATATGCGACTCAATGGGCTCCATCGCTATCTCCCCCCTTTCCTTCCAAAGTTGCTTAAGACGTTGTGTTTATGAAACTGTTTTTTAACAAACTTCTCAACGATATCTAATAATTGTCATTTATTCTATGTGCAAATCAATGCGACTAGATTCAGGAGGCATACGTATGGAAACAAGCTGTCTGGCAGAGGATATCCGGCAAGAACATCGGCTGAGATATCGCTATGCAACCTCGGGGCAGTGGTACAAGGGGAGTCTGCATCTGCATACGAATCGTTCCGACGGACACTTGTCGGTTGCAGAACTGGTAAAAAAGTACGCCGCTGAAAAATTTGATTTTATTGCGGTCACCGATCACTGGCAATTGCCAGAGTTCAATGGAGATCGAAAAACGTTGCCATTATTAGTCATCGAGGGCATCGAACTGGATGGTTTTGATAATGCAGGTGTTTATTTTCATGTTCTTGCCCTGGGTGCATCACTAAAGCTTCCCACTGCCACCCACAATTTTGTAAAAGTAATGCAGGCCGCCCGATCCCAAGGCGCCTTGTTGATATGGGCCCATCCCCATTGGACGGGGAATTCATCCCGGGAGGGTCTGCGTCATAATTTTCATGGGATGGAGATTTACAATCATTCATCCCATTGTGAAAACGGAAGCGGGTATGCGTTGTCGCATTGGGACCGTGTGTTAAATCAGCATCCGGATTTTCTGGGCTTTGCCACCGACGACAGTCATTTTTTGCCGGAACGACAATACTGGAAAGGCGGCTGGGTAATGGTAAACGCCGCTTCCTGCACCCAGGAAGAAATCTTATCTAACATCCGGAGTGGAAACTTTTACGCCAGTCAGGGGCCTGAGTTTAAAACCATAGAATATTCCACAAACACCGTTAAGGTGGAAACTTCGCCGGTCTCATATATTCGCCTTATCGGGGCCCGAATGGACGGAAACTGGATCCAAGCCAAGGAAAAAGTGCCCCTCTTGCAAGCTGAATTTCGACTACCATTGGACTGGCCATATGCCCGGCTAGAAATCGAGGACGCTGAAGGTAAACATGCCTGGTCTAATCCTCTGTGGTTTACAATTTCTTAATTCAGACAAGGAGACCGTGAAAAGTGAGCCAAAAAGATACCTTTGGGCCATTAATTTCTTCTCATCGCGCCGCTGACCACCACCCCATTTATACCCATTTGATTGGTTTGGCCAATGCTGTGTTCGAGCGGCTGCTTGGATTGAAGAAGCTAAAGAAAATCCACAATGATATTCCTGAGGGCAGCAATCCCGCTGAATTTTTAAACAATGTGTTAAACCGATTTCAAATCAACCATTCCCTGTACCGGGAGGATATGCGGGCCATTCCGCCAAAGGGCCCGACGGTTGCAATTGCCAATCATCCATTTGGCGGCATAGATGGCGTTCTTTTAGCGTCTATTCTTTGCTCGGTTCGTCCGGATGTTAAGATTCTGGCAAACTATTTTTTAGGCAAAATTCCGGAAATGCGGCCCTTGCTTTTTGAGGTGGATCCATTTGGCAAAAAGTCATCGATCCATAAAAATAGAATGGCTCTCAAGGAAGCGGTTCGCTGGGTTAGAGACGGTGGCCTGCTGATGGTCTTTCCAGCCGGTGAAGTTTCCCATTTTCGCTGGAAAACCAAAAAAATTGAAGATCCGGATTGGGATGAAACGGTTGTGCGACTGATCCGCTGGACCCGCGCCAAGGTTGTTCCGTTTTATTTTAAGGGACGCAACAGCCTGGTATTTCAGGCAGCCGGTTTGATCCATCCAATTTTACGGACCCTGTTGCTTCCACGAGAGATGATAAAAAAACAATCCTCCCATATTCACCTGAAAATCGGCAGCGCGATACCCTACAGAAGAATCGCCGGAATAACCCGTGATGCTGATCTGACGGCTTATCTGCGTTTTCGCACCTATCTATTGGGTAACGCCTTTGACAGGACGCCGGGATTTCTGAATACGCCTGTTATAAAACGGACGACCCGCAAGAGGCAGGAAACCGTTGTTGCGCCAAGACCAACAGCTGACCTCATTAAAGAAATTGATGGTCTTTCCGATGAGCAGCTTTTATCAGCCAATGGGAATCTGCATGTTTATATAGCCGTTGCCAGCCAGATACCCAACATACTCCAAGAAATCGGACGGTTGCGTGAGGAAACCTTTCGAAAAGTAGGAGAGGGGACGGGCAAGTCTATCGATCTGGATCGATTTGATTTCCATTACCGGCATCTGTTTGTCTGGAATTCTGAAACCAGCGAGGTTGTTGGCGCTTATCGGCTGGCGTCCTCGGATGAAATCGTCAAAAAGTTCGGCAAAGAGGGGTTTTATACCAATACCTTATTTAAATACCAAACACGTTTGTTATTGCAGATGGGCCCGGCCCTTGAAATGAGTCGCTCCTTTGTGCGCCCGGAATATCAACGAAGCTACACACCCCTTCTGCTGCTTTGGAAGGGAATCGGTCAATTTGTGGTCCGCTATCCGCGCTACAAGGTTCTATTCGGTGCGGTCAGCATTACCGATGAATATGCGCCGTATTCCCGGCGGTTAATGGCCACCTTTTTAAAAAGCAACAGCTTCCTGCGTGATCTATCTCAGATGGTTCGGCCGCGTAAGCCATACCGACAAAAGGCAATTCCAGAATTGGAGACCCATAAGGCAGTAAGCTGGCCCGAGGACATTGACGAACTGTCATCCTGGGTTTCCGATGTTGAAACCGACGGCAAAGGCGTGCCGATTCTGCTAAAACAATACCTGAAATTAGGTGGTAAATTATTAAGCTTTAACATCGATCCGTCTTTCGGTAACGTTTTAGACGGACTGATCATGGTGGACCTAACCGGCACGGATCCGAAACTGTTGAAAAGGTACATGCAAGCAGATGGATTTGAAACCTTTGTGTCTTATCATCGACAACCCATTCCCGACTTAACACCTTCCTCCAAACTCCCCGTAGATGTTTATGCGAGTTGACGCTAGCTTTTTAGGTAAGCGGTCAAATTCATACGGGATCTGGAAAATTATTTCGAAAATATGGCACTTGCGACCATAATTATACCGAATCCCACAATTAGGAAACCTGATACCTGATTGATCTTCTGGATAAATGAATCCGTAAATTTTTTTTGCAGGCGGCTGGCAACGCCGCTCAAAAATACCCACCAGATGGCCGATCCGGAAAAAACACCCACAATCAACAGGATACTGGCATAATGGTTAGAGCGCGTATAGACGATTCCAAGGCTGGCAAATATAGCTGCGAAAGAAATGATGAGGGCGGGATTCACAAGTGTTAAGACAAGGGCGGAAAAATAGGCGCTAAAGCAGCTTTTGTTATTTGCGGAAGCTGCCATTTTTTGATACCCGGCTTGATTGTAAATCCGAATGCCGAATCCACAAATGACCATTCCGCCAATTATCCGGAGCCACAATTGCTGGGATAACAAGAAATTCGACATGGCGGTGACACCAAAGACGGCCAAGGCGCCGTAAATCGCATCACCGGTCGATATTCCCAATCCGGAAAATAGGCCGGACAGATAACCTTTAGAAAATGTGCGTTGCAGGCTGATGAGCCCGATAGGCCCCAGCGGTGCAGCCACGACCAGACCGAACAAAAAGCCTTTGATAAAAAAGGGTATCTCCAAAGCAGCAAGTAGCATTCCGATAAGAGGTTAGTGTATCCTTTAATTATGATAAGGTTGTACTAGAATTTTTTTTTAAAATGGTTAGAAATATGTTTAAAAAACACAGCAGGCTATACCGGCTGTATTTGATATTTGAGTTTATCATTCTGTTTGCCGGATTGCCGATTGTGTGTGTGTTGGGCTTTTGTCCGATTCATCCGATTATGGTCCTCTGGTTATTTTCAGCCATATGCTTAATTGTGCTGATTTTTGATCCACAGTTTAGCGTGTCTGATTTATGGCGGGTAAAAAAATGGAAGGATTTGATCAGGATTGTTGTTCGCTTCTTTTTGGCAGCAATTTTACTGGCTTGTTATGTGGTCGTTTTTGAGCCGGATCTTTTGTTTAATTTTCCCAAGTACCGTCCGTATATATGGGCCATGGTTATGGTCCTGTATCCCATATTATCGGTGTGTCCTCAAGGATTGACGCATCGGGCATTCCTCTTTCATCGTTATCGGCGCTTGTTTAAGGGTTGGTCGATGATCTTTGCCAGTGCTGCAGCCTTTTCCCTTATGCACATTGTTTTCAAAAACCCGCTGGCGTTGCTGCTGACTTTTGCGGGTGGGATCCTGTTTGCAAAGACTTATGAAAAGACAGATTCGCTGGTTATTTCCTTGATCGAGCATGCCCTTTACGGCAATTATGTGTTTACCCTCGGATTGGGTAAATATCTCTATCTGGGAGCTGCTGGTTATGGATTGACAAAGGGGCTTTAGTTAAAGACCATTGTGAATGTTGACGAAGCCGATACCGTGACTAATTTGATGATGTTTCGGTTCTATGATGTAAGCATATTTTAGCACTTTAGAGGTGGGCTATCACGGTCATTTTTCACAGCAACCAAAATCAATAAAACCAATTTCTCTGTTTCAAAATACCAATGGACCCGTATACTGTTTTTCCAAACAAGGTCATCGTTAACGCCGGTGCCATTTCAAATCATTTTTTTAGCTCCGGAATAAATAATTTTCTGGATGCCTGCGATTATGTCCATAATTTGCCCTACGGGTATAATTCCGACAGAGATGACTTGATGATATTGTTTAAAGAAAAGATGGGCAGTTGCACCACCAAGCATGCCGTCATTGCCACCCTTGCGGCGGAATTAGACTTGCCGATAAACAAATCAATTGGAATCTATCCGATGACCGAAGTGATTGTCACCGGCACAATTAAAATACTCAACAAATACGATTTGCCTTATGTTCCAATGATTCATTGCTTTTTGGAATATGGCAAGCAGCGGGTTGATCTAACTGAAGGCAATCATAATGGGAAAAATCAATCCATTGATATTATGTTCTATACGGAAAAGGTCCAGCCGAATATACCTGCCAAACAGGAATATTTAATTTATCGACAGGCCCTGAAGGATCATATATTGTGTCGTCAAGAATTACAGAGAGTTGGTATCAAGCGCATCCTGCATGCCCGCGAGGAGGGCCTTGAGCTTTTAAAGTCTCTGGTTAAACCGAATTAAGTGGGTAATCAACCGCTTCCAAAATCAAGATCGATAATTGATCAATATTGGGGTCCAGTCAAAACAATAAAGCAGAGCCAGGATGACCGGTTCTGTTTTCATTGCTCAAACCCACATTGATTGTCCTGGAACGTTTTTGGGATCAGATTTTGGCATCAGAAGGATAGTTTTTTAGATATCTCCTCAAATCGTTCGATCCTGGCAATGCTGCCCTGACTGAAATTGATCTTGAGATAACCGGTAAAGTTCTCTTCATTTAAATCTTTTAAGTATTCCAGTAAACGGTATAATTTTTTTGATTTATCAATGCGAATGGATCGGTTCAAATTTTCAATCCGTTGCGTTTTCATGGCACAAATTTGAAGTTGGTGTATCCAGTCTTCGGTTGTAAAGGAATTGAATGCAAAAGTTTATGCTGGAGGTTCAGCTAAGCATCAATCAAATTAAAGGCTTTTACATAGGCTGTGTGAAGTTTTTTTAAGGGTCGAATATTAAGGCGAAACTAGGTATGCGTTAAAAATAGATGAACAAATAATTTCCATTGATTCACTTCAAGGAAGTGAAGATTTGTGAATGAGATTCTATGACAAAAATCGGCAGGGCGCAATGCACCCTGCCGAAGAAATGATATATATGAGATTACACTTTAATTGCTAAGAATATCAATGATAACCTCACCGATTGCGGTATTATCAATGTACGGACCGCGTACGGGATCATCACCTTCAATGGAGGCCTTGAACATGCTTGCAGTCGGACCCTTGGCAAAAAATGGGATTAGCTGATTGGTATGGCTGCCACTGTGCCATTCCATATCCGGTAAATTTCCAGCACCGTTGTTGACGATCGGATTCCATTCAGGATCCGATTCGGGACCATTGAGATACCCGGTCTCGTGGTCACCGGTCACGATAAGCAGGGTTTCGCCCCAGTTGCTGTTCGCTTTGATCCAGGCACATACGGCTTCTACGGATTTGTTGAAGTCAATTTGTTCTTCGATCAGTCGTCCAGATCTATTTCCATGACCGGCCCAATCAACAGCGCCGGCTTCAATCATCAAGACAAAACCATCCTCATCATTATCCAGTACATTGAGCGCAGCTTTGGTCATTTCTTCCAGGGACGGGACCGTCTCCGTCAGCGGTACGACATAAGGATCAGCGTAGCTGTCACCTCCTCTATTATATTGAAGGGTTTGGTAAACGTACGGCACACCAATGACGCGCGCCGGGGTATCTCCGGAAGCCATGGCCTGGAATTCCGCTCGGGAGCGGATGACGTTCCAGACGTCATCAAAGCCATCGTCATTAGCATCGGATCCGGTAACCATATTATCATCGGTCAGGTCAATCCAGGTATCAAGGCCACCGACATATTTTGGATTACATTCACCAGCTCCAGAATTATCGCCTATCACACATGGATCACCGCTATTGTCAAAATCCGGTGCACCGGCCCCCATGATCACATCCACCGCGCTGTCATAAATCATTTCGTTGGCAATCTCGGCATAATTATTCCTTGAGACGTTGTGGGCAACGAACCCAGCCGGGGTGGCATGACTGAATTCGACGCTGGTTACGACGCCCGTGGACTTACCTTGCTCTTCTGCAAATTCCATTGCATGCTTGAGAGGATTCGCAACCAAATCAACTCCGATGGCACCGCTATAGGTCTTTATCCCCGTGCTCATCGTGGTTGCTGCAGCAGCCGAGTCTGTTGCATCAAATGTTACATAATCAAAATCGTCCCATGCTGCTATAGGGTCATAGCTATCGCCGTACATGTAAGTGGACATGCTCGTTTTGCATGGAAATTTTTCATAGACTTGATCGCCGGTTTTCCCGTACTGGTACATGCTGGTGGCATCGATTTGATTGTAGCCCCAGCCGTCTGAGATCATGACAATTATATTTTTAGCTTTATTCCTCTTGGCAAGAGCGGCTGTTCCGGCAAAGGTTATCGCCAATACGGTCATTAAGACCACTCCAAATTTCAAATATTTCATTTTATCCTCCTTCAATTTCCAATTTTATTCTACTTTGTTTGGGTATATTTGAAAAGTTAGAAACTCTTTGAGAAACTTGATTACTGCCCTCTTGGTCACCTCCTTTCTTCTAAAATTGAAAAACCCGAATCAGAAGCAGCAGATGCTTTTGATTCGGGCTTTTCGGTACCGATTCGGCCGACAAAGTACCCGGTTCATTTATCAGATTTTCGGTTGAGCTGATTTATAAAAAACAGAGAATATGGCCTAATTTGAAATGCTCATTTTCGCTAAGGATTATTTGTAAGGATATTATGGTGGGGACATTGGGAAAAAATTAATGTCAAATTAGAAATCAATTAAAAACCGATGGAATTACTATGAAATGATATGAGCGGTTTTAACCTAACGCATTATCCGTATTGAATCCGGACATGAAGGTTAATCGGTACGGCATTATCGACAGTTGCTTTACTGAAGACTTCAAATTTTGATCCGATTCCGTATTGCGTCCAAAAGATATTCAGCCACGAACCGATTTTTAATTTGATTTAAATATATTTCTAACAAATGAAACATACTACTCGAAGAATCAATCGACTCGAATTGGCACCAATCGTGCCGGCTCTGGCAAAGAAATGAGAAATGGCATCATATCATAATTTGAGTGACTCAATAACATTCATATGGCTGTTAACAATTCCTTAGAAAAACCTTTTTTTTAACCAGAGATACATTATCATGCTTATCGACAAAAAGTGCCCGAGATGCGACTCGGATGCACTTTATAAGTTCGGGAAAACGAAAAACGGCAAGCAGCGTTACAAATGTCAGCTATGCAATCGGCAGTTTGTTCTCGGCAAAACTAGATTGGAAGTTAAAAATAGACCGGATTGTCCGAGTTGTGGTAAACCGATGCACGTTTATATGCGGAGCGATTCCTTTATCCGATTCCGATGTTCTGATTATCCAACCTGTAAAACATTCCATAAATTGACAAAAGCAGTGCCTTTGGTCCATGAATTGTTGGAATCGTGATTTTATCCTCTAAAGCATAACCTCAACTTCTGTTTATTTGGTTGAAAGAGATCCCACCATCAACTAACTGTTTTTAACCGACAATTTAATCTTTCCCTATTTATATGCTCATATCGAATGTCAACAAAGTGCTTTTTCATACAATTCCATTTTATACCATCCTCAAGTTCAATTATATCTATATAATCAAAAGGTTGGAGTTGCTCTTGCACATTGATTTTGGGCCCTGGATTCGCCTGAACATTTGTTAAATTTTTATGTGTTTCCTAACAAAAATCTAACAATTCTTTATTAAATTAACGTCGGATCTGTGGTAGGTGAGAGCAGAAAATTATTCTGGACTTCATTTCTATATTTAAGTATTTGATCGTGTATCTTGCCGGATCGCGTATCACGAATTTCAGGTCGGGCCGCACCGTTATTTCAACTGATGTTATCAATTTTCGAAGGGGGACATGATGATCTCAACCAATTGTGACTTTTCTTATTTTGTTGCCGCCATTAAAGACAAACCGTATGACGATATTATTTATTTAGCCGACCAGGAGGCAACTGCAGCTGAAAGACTTCTATTGCGGAACGGTGTAGATAACGATGAGCGTAAAAAATGTGGCCTAAGATATGCTTCAATATTGAAAGAATTTATTTCCTATATGAGATCTAATGTCAGACCCCAAAAAGGTGAGACGGAATATTTTGAACTGTTCGCCATGGTTCTAGATAGTGTAAATGAGAATGAGAAGGCTATTTAAATTTAGTAGCCGTTACGAAACGCTTTACAAATTCGATTGATTTACTACCCTTCCCACTTTTCTGATCAACATAGAATTGGACATATCAGTTTCTGAATTGGATATGTTCGTCATCAAAAATTAACCATCCCCTCACATTATTCTAATCTCACAGACCTATTTTCAGTCAAAATCAAATTCTCCAGCCGGCTCGATAAATCTATTGAGTCCAACACATCTATTTCAGCCGTTGGAGACGCTGCGAGATAAATATGTTAAAGCTTCAGGGTCTGTGTAAACATTTTGGTAAGGTAAAAGCAGTTGATCAGGTTAATTTAACCATCCAGTCCGGCCAAATG
>JASFIX010000015.1:0-16937 GCA_050122435.1 Desulfobacterales bacterium | reverse complement strand
TTATCTGGGCGGCGGGGTTGAATGCGGCATGATGCACGCCGCCATCCATCAGCTCAGCCAGAAAATCGACGTGCCCAACTACGCCAGCGCAGGCCTGACCGATTCCAAGGTCGTTGACGCACAAGCCGGCTGGGAAAAGGGGCTCACCACCGGCTTGGCCGTGATGAGCGGAAACAACTATATCCACCATGCTGCCGGCATGCTGGAGTCGATGCAGTGCATCGCTTACGAACTGTATATCATCGACGATGAAATCATCGGCCAGGCCTGCAAAATTCTGGAAGGCATCTCCACCGGTGAAGACCACCTGGCCTTTGAAGCCATTCGCGAGGTCGGGCCGGGTGGCAACTACCTGCTGTCCGAACACACCTTTGCGCATTTGCGCTCAGAGTATTTTCAGAGCAACGGGGTCGCCGATAAACGCGGGAGGGATGCATGGATGGACAGGGGCAGCCTTTCAGCGCGCGACCGGGCCCGGGCCATGGCACGCGCCATCCTAGATAAGCCTCTGGAACCCAAGATCGATCCCGACATCGAGAAGGATATTCGAAACGATTTTAATATCTTCCTGTAATCCACCGCACCTCGATACTGACATGGAATCGGGTCCAATCATCACGTAGAACAGGCTCCCATAATTCGCAACCGGAGAATATAAAGATGAACAGAGCCATTATCAATCTTGACCGCGCCTCGATGGACACCATTCATGCATATTCCCTGGAGTTGTTGCGCGATACCGGTATTCGATTTCCCAGTGAAAAAGCATTGACACTTTTTAAGAAACACGGATTCAAAGTGGATGGATCCATGGTGCATTTTAGAGAACAGGATATCCGGAAGACACTCAAAACTGTTCCGTCAGCATTTACCATCGAAGCCCGCAATCCTGCTCGCAACATCCGGATCGGAGAGACAAACTATGTGATGGCTCCCGGGTATGGTCCGCCTTTTATCATTGAGCGCTCCGGTGAAAAAAGGAATGCCACCATGGCGGATGTGGAGACATTTTGCAAACTGGTTCAGACCTCAAAATATATCGACTTTAACAGTGCCATCGTGGTGCAGCCTCATGATGTCCCAGCCGAAACAGCCTATCTGGATCTAATGCTCGCGACGCTAAGCCTCACAGACAAACCCATTATGGGGAGCTCTGCCTCTGAGGTGGCAGCCGAAGATTCACTGAAACTGGCAAAAATGATTTGGGGGAACCTGGACAGACCGGTCATGATTTCCCTGATCGATTCTCTGTCTCCTCTACAGTATGCACCCGAGAGCGTTGAAGCGTTGATGGTGTACGCCGCAGCGGGGCAGCCGGTGATCATTCATTCCGCCTGCACGTTGGGCGCCACCGGTCCCATCACGATTGCAGGCTCTTTGGTGGTCTCCAATGCCACCACCCTGGCGGGGATATGTCTGGCGCAGCTGATTAATCCCGGCACGCCACTGGTGTATGGTTTAGGCGGCAGCCCCCTGGATATGCGCACAGGCGGGTATGTCAATGCCACGCCCGAAGATGCCAAGCATGTCGCCATCGTCACGGCCCTGGGGCAATTCTACAATGTGCCGTGCAGGAGCCACGGATCACTGACCCACTCGTTTTGCCTCGATTACCAGGCGGGCATGGAGTCGGCTTTAATGATGGCTTCGGCAGCCCTGAGCGGTGTTCATGTGAGCCTGCACGCCTGTGGCACATTTGGCTCCATGCTCGCCATGAGTTTTGAGAAATTCATAGCGGATGAAGACCTTTGTGGGACTGTTAAAGCGCTGATAAAACCGGTCGAGTTTACGCAAGCGTCTTTTGCAATGGACCTAATAAAACAGCTGGGGACATCTGGCAATTATCTAATGGAAGACCACACCGTAGATCGCTGCAGGGATGAATTCTTCATTCCAGATTTGAGTAACCGCAGCATCCATGATAAATGGCTGGAGCTGGAGCCGCGGGATATCACCGCAAGGGCGCAGGGCCTTCTGGCAGAGAGGTTGGCTAAGTATGAAAAACCGGAGACGGACCCGAAGCTGGCGCAGGAACTGATTCGCTACGTTGAGGATCGCAAGCACAACAATTGATTGCCGTTGGAACAATGCGGAGGTTACTCATTTAATTTTAGCCTGCAAAAAACACGATGTGCTGGGCCTTTCCAAAAGCCAATCAGCAATAAGGTCTTATTATCTTCGATGCTCGTTCTCACAAAATAATTTACATGATCACGGGCTTTTAATTCAGAATTGAGCAAAATTCGTGCATAATCCTTGTTCCACTTAATTTCATGATCTTTACCATAAAACCAGGGCATCTTTGTTTTTGCGGCCGCGACATCCAAATTTTTATATGGATTCTCTTTCGCAAAAAATGAAAACTCGCCACCAAAATGGTGTTTACCATTTACTTTATCTATAAGAACGACACCGTGATGAGGGTAATAGGGATCTCTATTATCGGCTTCATGAAAACACATTCCACTGTACACACCGGAGGCGGGCCTGGCGGTAAGACCGGTACTTTCACAGAATCGATCCCAAATTCTAAGTGAAGGCGTTTGGCAATATTGGCCCTTTCCCCCGCAGGCATTGGGAAAACAGCTTGCGCGATCAGACGCATTAGAAACGCCAAGGCAAAAAATTATAGCCGAAGACACAAAAATCTTCGTTAGTATTGTTTTTTTCATTCATGCGATCTCATGGCTTAGATGGGTTTCAAATTTTTGATGGTTTGCCAGAATCAGAAATTGCAGCGATTCTTTGCCTCATCGGGTATCATTGATATCCATGCTCAATAACTCAATATAATTCTAAATCTCAAAAAAAACAATTGACTGTGTGGGCAAATGCGCCCATTTTCACCTATGATGAATTTAGACAACAGGCTTCAGGCATTTTCAGCCGCAATTCTGATTTTGAGTCAATCGTGGTTTATCGTATGCGCTCATTTCTCGAAAAAACCCCTAATTGAAAGAAAAAGCTATGAATGACAGTTACCAATCAAAACTTCGAACAGCTGACGAGGCAGTCCGTATGATCCGCTCCGGTCAAAGAGTGTTTATCGGTTCTTCTTGCGGCGAACCTCAGCATTTAGTCAATGCGCTCTTGGATAATGCAACCGCATTTTCAGATGTGGAAATCTTACGACTCCTGAGCTTGGAAGGTTCCCTGTTAGCACTGATGGCCGATGAATATCGCGGCCACAATTTCCATGTGCGATCCATATACCAGGGCTCCGATCAAACCAAGAGCCTGCGCGCCAATAAACGATTTATTACACCGATGAACCTGTGCGCGGTTCCCGATTTATTTACCAAAAGGCTTTTTCCACTCCATTTTGCCTTAATCCAGGTATCGCCACCGGATGACTACGGCTGGATGAGCCTGGGCATTTCTGTGGATGTCACGCTGGCCGCTTCTCAATCCGCTGATTTTGTGATTGCCCAGGTGAATCCCAGGATGCCCAGAGTGCCAGGGCACAGTTTTATTCATGTGAATGATGTTGACGTCATCGTTGAGCACGAAGAGGACCTATTGATTGCCTACGAATTGCCCGAATATGAATCCGCTGCTGAAATTGCCAGTATAACCGCCAATCTGGTGGATGACGCTTCAACGATTCAGCTCGGCTTGGCAGAACTTTCCCCATCGATTGCACAGGCCCTTGCTGAGAAAAACGATCTCGGTGTCCATACCGAGATTTTAACCGACGGGCTAATGGAACTGGTATTAAAAGGCGTGGTTACCAATCGTTTAAAAGGACTGAACCAGGGCAAACTTTCAGCCAGCGGCGCCATAGGCAGCAAAAAATTGTATCAATTGTTGCACAATAATGTGGCCGTTGAGTTTAGACCATCTGATTATGTCAACCACCCGGCCATTATTGCTCAGAACAATAAAATGGTTGCAATTAATTTTGCCCGCACGATGGATCTGAGCGGTCAGGTATATGCCGATGCCCTGCCCCAAAATCATTTTTCCGGTGTAACCGGAATGCTTGATTTCATAATGGGAGCGGCCATCTCTCCTGGCGGCAAATCCATTATTGTTATTCCCGCCAGAAGCATAGACGATAGGACCAGCCGTATCATTTCGAAAGCAGATATCGGTTCAATTGCGATACCAAAAGGTTATGTTTCTTATGTGGTCAGTGAATTTGGAATGGTTAATCTTTTCGGTAAAAATATCGAAGAAAGAGCCATGGCGATGATCAGTTTGGCCCATCCGGATTTTCGCGATGAGCTCTTTCAAACGGCACAGGAAAATGGACTCATCGACCGCAATCGAACATTGAATGAATCCTTGTTTGGCGTATACCCGGCCAGAATGGAAGAAACGCGGAGCTACGATGGTGTAAAGGTGACCTTTCGGCCGGCAAAACCAGTGGATGATCGCTTAATGCAGGAACATTTCTATGCCATGGATGAAAAGGATGTTCAAACCCGATTTTTCGGTATGCGCCGAAGCTTTTATAGAGAAGACATGGAGGACATGTTCCAAGTTGACTATATCAAGAATCTTTCTATTGTGGCGGTGACCGGTGAGGTCGGATTTGAAAAAATTATCGGTCTCGGAATGTATGCTCTTGAACATGGTACCGTTGCGGAAGTTGCGTTTTCGGTCTCGACAGAATGGCAGGGCAAAGGGATTGCCAGTGTTCTTTTGGAAAAAATTTCCGAGGCCGCCCGTGAAAACGGCATTACCAGCTTGGTCGCCTATATACTGCCAACCAATAAAAGCATGATCAAGCTGTTTAAAAAACTACCTTACAAAGTGGAAACCACAATCGAAGAGGGTATGCTAATACTGCAATGCAATTTTGAAAAAGATGTATGATAAGCCCGCAACTGCCTTTCAAAGGATGCCAACTGTTGTGTCTTAAAAATAGTTTACATTATCATTTGGACCAAAGTAGTTTTCCTTGTCCCGGTATGACCACAAAATTCCCAATGTGTTTTTTGGCCAGAAACGCTTTTTGCGTTTTATCGATCGTGTTGATTGAAAATTTTGACGCTCTTATAAGCCCTTATCATTAATTCAACACAAGCAATACATTCTCAACGATGCCGAGGTTCAGATTAGACCTTGACAGTCTTAAAATGTTTCTCTATGGTGGAAGCGGTTTATTTTTTGAATTTAATTTAGCTGTTTTCGATTTTTGCATTCTCACCAAAGTTAAATGCTCCTCAAAAAGCTGAAATTGTTATCAAGCTTAAACGCAAATAATAACTCACTGTAACTCAAAAACGACAATAATCCCAACTTCAACCGTGCTTTGTGCACGCTCTCATTTTTTTATCCTTTTGATATTATTATAAAAAAGGAGTTTCCCCGGTGTTTTAGTATATGATTCATTGTCTCCCAACCTAAGAACGTCACGAAAGGAGGATGTAATGAAAGAGATTGAAAAAGTTCACCCTGCCATTTACGATTTTAAGATCGATATGGATAAAGGCAGAATAACGCGTCGTGAATTTCTGAGATTTGCTACATTGCTCGGAATGTCTGCGGCGGCCGCTAGTCAATTGGCCGGATTGACCTGGCCGAAAAAAGCCTTTGCTGCCCAGAAAAAGGGCGGCGTATTGAAATTTGGCATGCAGGTTCAGGAAATGGCCGATCCGGCGACCTATTCATGGACCCAGAAATCCGTCGTTGCTCGCCATATCATCGAGTATATGGTCATGACCGGACCGGATAACATTACGCGGCCCTATCTGGCCGAAAGCTGGAAAGCATCCGACGATCTGAAAACCTGGACCTTCCATTTGCGTAAAGGTGTCAAGTGGTCAAATGGCGATGAGTTCAATGCCGATGATGTGGTGTTTAACTTTACCCGCTGGCTCGATCCAAAAACGGGATCATCCAATCTGGGCCTGTTTGATGCCATGCTTGAAGAAACCAAAGAGAAAGATGACAAGGGCAAGCCGGTCAAGCGCATGATCAAAAACGCGGTGCAGAAAGTGGACAATCATACGGTCAAACTCAACCTGAAATCACCGGTGCTGTCGATTCCTGAAAACCTTTACAACTATCCCACTGGAATTGTTCACCGTAATTTTGAAAAAGAAGGCGGGGACCTCTCCAAAAACCCGGTGGGCACCGGACCTTACACCCTGAGCGAGTTCAAGGTCGGTGAGTTGGCGGTCCTGAAAAAACGCAAGGAACCCTATTGGGCCGGTGAGGTCTTACTGGATGAAATTCGCTTCGTTGACCTGGGCGAAGATCCCGGTGCGTATCTGGCAGCTATTGCTTCAAAACAGGTTGACGGAATCTACAATATTGATCTGACAACCCTGGATGCGGCCAAAAATATTCCGGGGATCAAAGTCGTCTCGATCCCATCGACCCAGACCGGGGTCATTCGCATGAAGGTCACCGAGAAACCTTTTACCGATGTCCGCGTACGAAAGGCGCTCCAGAAAACCTGCGATGCCCAGAAACAGCTCGACATCGCCCACCGTGGTTTAGGCATTGTAGCAGAGCACCATCATGTTGCCAAGATACACCCCGAATACTTTGCCCTGCCCGCCTTTAAGCAGGACATCGCCGGCGCCAAAAAACTGCTGGCCGAGGCCGGTTACCCCAATGGCATTGATTTAGAATGCAGCGTAGGCAATACCGACGGTGTTTGGGAGCAGGATTCTGTGGCCGTGCTTAAAGAGGATGCCGCCAAAGCCGGGATTAACATTAAAATGAATGTGATGCCGTCAGCCAAATATTGGGACATTTGGACAAAGGCGCCCTTGAGCCTGACCTCATGGACCCACCGTCCGCTGGCTGTCATGGTGTTGGGTCTGGCCTACCGCAGCGGTGTGCCCTGGAATGAGTCCAGCTATTCCAACCCTGAGTGGGATGCCGCTCTGACCGAAGCGGAATCGGTCCTTGATGTTGAAAAGCGCCGAGCCAAGATGGAGAAGGTTCAGAAAATCCTGCAGGACGACGCCGTCATGGTTCAGCCGTTCTTCCGTGCCGTATTCACAGCGGTGCGGGATAATGTCGTCGGTTTCGAAATGCATCCAACCCGATACTATCGCTTCCACAAGGTCTCCCTGGCCTAGGACAAAAAAGCATATGTTTGGGCAAGGGGAGCGCTGCGGCGCTCCCCGGCCTATTTTCCAGCCAAAAAAGTATAGCTCTAATTAGCGGAAACCGCTTAATTAGACGTTAATTGTTAATTGTTATTCGTTATTCGAGCTTGATGATGACCTGATTTAATGATGCTTTATGGATGAAATATAAATGCGGCGCTTATTGCTCTTAAACCATTAACCAATAACAAATAACGAATAACTCCCAATTGGATTTTAATTTAATTGGGCATAGGTAATATCAGGAGGGGTAAAAATGGTCACCTTGGTGTTAAAGCGCTTCGGGTTCATGATTTTTACCATGATTGTTGTTTCGCTGATTCTTTTTCTGCTGCTGGAGACAGGACTTACGGGCGATCCGGCGGCCCGGGTGCTGGGCCAATTTTCAAACGAAGAGCAGCGCGAGCTGTGGCGCGAGCAGCACGGCTACAATCAACCCGCCATTCTGCGTTATGTGAAGTGGCTGGGCAATTTTGCGACTGGCAATCTGGGGGAATCCATCCGTTTTAAAGGCCCGGTCGCTGATGTGATGCTGCCGCGGCTATGGAACACGGCCATATTGGGGTTTTGGACGTTCGCGATTATGATCCCGCTATCATTGACGTTAGGCGTTTTGTCGGGGATGAGAGAGGGCTCAATGCTTGACAGAACGATTTCGGTATTTGGGATTTTAACCACTTCCGTGCCGGAATTTGCCAGTGCGGTATTTTTCTCTGCCCTCTTTGTATTCGGCCTGCAATGGCTGCCGGGCACCAGCAGTATGTCGGGCGGGTTCGAATGGAAGCAGCTGATTCTGCCGGTCATGGTGCTGGTGGTCTATGATTTTGGCTATGTCGCCCGCATGACCCGTGCATCCATGGCGGAAGTCATGACTTCCCAGTACATAAGAACAGCGGTGCTAAAAGGCCTGCCTTACAAATCGGTGATTATTAAGCATGCACTGCGTAACGCTCTCATTGCGCCTTTTACGGTCATCATGCTGCAAATCAACTGGCTGTTGTCCGGGGTTATTGTGGTTGAGTTCTTCTTTGCCTACAAGGGATTTGGGGCGCTGATCCTGGAGGCTTCTCTGAATAACGATATCGCCCTTTTGGAAGCCTGCGCCATGGTGGCGGTTTTTGTTGCGGTTGCCACCCAGACCCTGGCAGATATTGGCTACACATTCCTCAATCCTCGCATTCGTTTTAGCTAAGGAGACGAACGATGAATACGACTGCAACGACAACTCAAATGCCCGCTGCCGGATATGGTGCAGCCTTATGGCGCGCACTGAAATCTTTTGGGCTCTTGCGTGAGAGCTGGGTCGGAATGGTGGGGGCATCTCTCGTTTTATTTTGGGTGATGGTTGCGATCCTGGCACCGATGCTTGCGCCATTTGATCCCAACTCATCTATTCAGCCGTTTGCCAAGCCGGGAATAGCGGCGGCCAAAGGCGGCACCTTCTGGCTCGGTACCGATCATATTGGGCGAGATATTCTGTCTCGTATTATTTGGGGCTCGCGTACGGTACTGATCTATTCTCCCCTGGCAACCCTTTCCGCCTATACGGTGGGTATTCTGATGGGGCTTTTAGCCGGGTATCGCCGCGGTTGGGTGGATGATGTCTTGTCTCGCCTGGCAGATATCATTCTCTCATTTCCAGTCCTGGTGTTGTATATTATCATCATCGCCGTCATCGGCGCATCCGGAATTAATATCATTATTGCCATCACTTTCGCATCTTCACCGGGGATCATGCGTATTGTGCGCGGTTTGGTGCTGGATCTCCGCAATCGTGACTATGTTGCAGCGGCTCAGACCAGAGGTGAATCAGACTGGAAAGTAATGCTGGTCGAAATTCTACCGAATGCGCGCGGTCCTCTGATTGTCGATGCCTGTCTGCGTCTGGGTTACGTCATTATCACCATCGGTGTGCTCGGATTCCTGGGCCTGGGTCTGCCACCGCCGGACCCTGATTGGGGCGGCATGGTCAATGAAACCCGACAGATGGCGATGGCCTTTCCACACATGACACTCTTTCCCTGTATCGCGATATCCTCGCTGATCCTGGGATTTAATCTCATGGCGGACGGCCTGCGCGAAATCTCAATGCGCGATTAGGAGGTACATACCTTATGAATGAAGATCAAGCTCCGGTACTGATATGCAAGGACCTTAGCATCTCATACTATACCCGGGCGGGTGAGATTCCGGCAGTGGTGGATTTTTCGCTGACGGTACTGCCCGGTGAAACCATCGGTATTGTCGGCGAATCGGGCTGCGGCAAATCAACCGTCGCAATGGCGGTCATGCAGTACATGGGCGCCAACGGCGGCATCAAAAGCGGCAGTATAATGTTTAAGGACCGTGATTTGAATCAGATGTCTGAATCTGAGTTGCGCCGTTTGCGAGGTTCAGAGATTGCAATGATTTATCAGGAACCGTTTGCCTCGCTGAATCCAAGCCTCAAGATCAGCACCCAGCTGATGGAGGTGCCGCTGGCACATGAAGACATTTCCAAGGAAGAGGCCCGCCAGCGGGCAATAAAGATGCTGGCGGATGTCAAGCTGCCTGATCCGGAGCGGATTATGGACTCATATCCACATCAGTTATCGGGTGGACAGCAACAGCGGGTGGTTATCGCGATGGGGCTTTTATCCAACCCATCTCTGTTGCTGCTGGATGAACCTACTACCGCCCTGGATGTGACGGTAGAGGCCGGTATCGTCAAGCTGGTGGCCGATATCAGCAAGAAGTTCGGCACTTCCCAGATTTATATCTCCCATAACCTTGGGCTCATTCTGGAGACCTGTGACCGGGTATTTGTGATGTATTCCGGTGAAGTCGTCGAAGAAGGGACGATTGACTCGCTGTTTACCTGGCCAAGACACCCATACACCCACGGCCTTTTTGCGTGTATTCCGTTGCCGACGGCCGACAAGAACGCTGCCCCACTGAAGCCGATCCGGGGCCAGCTTCCGCTACCGTTCGAACGACCCCAGGGCTGTTATTACCACCCGCGCTGTGATCATTTCAAGCCCGGGCTGTGTGATCAAGAACATATCGCAATGGAGCATGTTGTGGATAGTGCCGCCGACCATCGCGTACGATGCTTGCGCTATAAAGAAATCGATCATCACCTTGAGGCGCCGGGCGGTGAAGCCAAAGCTGCCCTCGAGCTTGGAGAGCGGGTGCTCGAAGTGGATCGCATGAAGAAGTACTACGAAGTTCGTGACAGCTCACTGCGGGCCCTGATTAGCGGTAAACGAATTCGCTATGTTAAGGCCAATGAGGAGTTGAATTTTACTGCCAGAGAGGGCGAAACCGTCGCCATCGTCGGTGAATCCGGCTGCGGTAAATCAACGTTTGCCAAGGTGCTGATGGGTTTAGAGAAAGGTACCGATGGCGAGGTGCGTCACAGAGAAAAAGATCTCTCGGAGATAGGGGTTCGGGACCGCAGCGCTGAGCAGATCGGCTCATTGCAGATGGTATTTCAAAATCCGTTTGACACGTTGAATCCCAGCCACAGCATCGGGGGTCAGATATCACGGGTGATCAAGAAATTTGGCGTGGAGAAAGATAAAAAGAAAATATTTGACCGCGTGATGACCCTGCTGGATACAGTTAAACTACCAAGGGATTTTTATTTCAGAAAACCCAGACAGTTGTCAGGCGGACAGAAACAGCGTATCGGTATCGCCCGGGCATTTGCCGGAAATCCAAGTATGGTCATCGCCGATGAGCCGGTCTCTGCTCTGGACGTCTCTGTCGCTGCGGCCGTAACTGAGTTGCTGATGGATATTCAACGTGAACAAAAAACCACACTGCTTTTCATAAGCCATGATCTGAGTGTTGTGCGCTACCTGTCGGATCGCATTGTCGTCATGTACCTCGGGCATATTCTTGAAAGGGGAACAACCGAACAAATCTTCTCGCCACCCTATTCCCCTTATACCGAGGCGCTGTTATCAGCAGTGCCGATTGCCGATCCTGAAGTGACCAAGCGTGAAATTGTGCTGGAGGGAAACCTGCCCAGCGTGATGGATCCGCCGAAGGGCTGCCCATTTTGTACACGCTGTCATCGGAGAATTGGCGATATTTGCGATAATGAGCCGCCGCCGGAGCAGGTTGCGGTAGATCGTCACGTCATCAAATGCCATATTCCGCTCGAAGAGTTGAAAAAGGTGGAACCCGTCATCCATGTGCCGGATGAATCCGAACGGCTCCACGCGCGGCCCTAAAGATTATCCGGATCATTTTGCTATCATTTCCGGCAGGTGGCGGTCTCGAATATACTGCAATCGCTTCTATTCGATGCGTGATTTCTGAACCAGGTCACCCCCCCGCCAAAGATACAGAGCCAGCAGCGGTACCTTTTCCGTACGCATGGCATGCGGCACCCAGGATGAATGATATACGGGACGGCCGGGAGCGCGATAGGTCCAATCCTGATCGCTGCGCTGCCATAGCGTAGGCCCGGTCAAGGGTACGTAAACTTCTTCGGCCTCATGACTGTGCCGCGGATATTCGATTTCAGGTCCCAAAAGTAAAACGCCGCAGGCCATACGGTCACTGGCAATGGGTCCGCGCTGGCCAATGAATTCCGTCCATCCATACTTTTCGAGAAAGCCCGCACCGAAATCCTCTGCTGAATATGTTTGATTCCAGGTGAGATAGCTTGCCAGGGATACAAGCATGTTAACTATAAATTCAGTTTGTTTTCCAACTGCCTTTACGGCTGCGGGAATCCAGGAAAGAACAGGAAGAGAACTCGGATAAACAGCTCGTGTCTTGCAATCTAGCGAGGGCCAATCTGCCAGGAAGGAATTTAGATGCGTTTCATTGAGCCCTTCAAGAAAATTGCGAATCGCGCTGACAAGCGCAATGATGCTGTCTTCTAAATCCATCATTGATTAAAATAAAGAAAGTTTAAAAGCAGTCGGTTCCGCACAGAAACGGAAGAAGCCTTTAGTGACAAATCAAACTGCTTTGACAGCAGCACAAACGTGGCGGCCAGCATCTATCCAATGAATTTCGTTTTGTGCCGTTATTTCACCGCTACAACCGGGCAAGGTGCTTCAAGGATCACGTACTGTGCGGTGGAACCAAAGACCAATTTCCCAACTTTTGACCTTTTTTTAACACCGATAATGATTTCATCAATATCATTGTCTTTTACATAATTGACCAGATCTTCACCGGGAGACTGGACACTTACGGATACTTGTGTCTCACAGGGAATATTATCTGCTCTGAAGGGTGTCCTCAGCTTTTCCAGCTTGCTTTCGGCTTTATCAATATCTTCTTTTTTCAGTGCCGGACTTTGCTCCAATGAGGTTACAATATAAATGCTGGCGCCAAATGCCTTCGCATGTTTTCGGGCCAGCTGCAACGCATCTTCAGCGACCTTCGATTCGTCATACCCCACAAGAATCTTCATTTTTTTCTCCTTCCGTGTGCTTAAATTGGGAACTGGTACTCGCTTTTTTAGGTTTTTATCATGTGTATAAAACTGACATACAACTGTCAAGCTAACCGATCAGGGGTCAAAGGTTGCGGGTCCGGGTTCAGAGAGATCGATCTTCTGGTCTTATGTTGGGTGATCCTTTTGGACTATGCCTGCACGATGGTTGTCCATCGCGATTCTTACAAACACGTTTGATCCCGTATCGAATGAAGGGTCCTTAAGACCAGGTATTGGGTAACTGAAATCCTGTCCTTCGGGCAGGCGTTACTTGGCATGTGCCTTGACAAGCTCTTTTTCTCCTGAGATCTTCAGCTTTTCAAGGGCCGCCAGGGTCTTGTCAGGAAGTGGCGGAACCGGGTGCGTCTCCAAAATCTCTATGACCCTTTCAGCCACGCGCTGGCTCATATCTTTTGAACCTCCTTCGCGCCAGATATCATACGGCTGGCGCGTCAGCAGGCGTGGTGTCCAGAGCTCTTTGCGGAAATGTTCATAGGTGTGGTCCTGGTCCAGAAAATGGCCGCCCGGGCCGACGTTCTCAATGACATCACGGGCCAGAGTCTCCGCAGACAGGTCAACGCCGCGTATAAAATGCTTGGTCATGCCGATGACCTCATCCCCGAGGACAAGCATCTCCGCGGAGCAAACCATGGCCATGTCCATATAGCCCACATCGTGAATTAGATTCAGACCGGCCAGGCCCTGCGCCAAAATGGAAAATGCGCTTTCAATGCCCGCCTGGGCATCAATGATTTTTGAATCGGTGGCTCCGGCCAGGCCCCAGGTGGGCAACCCGAAAGATTGGGCTATTTCGGCCTGAGCCGCCAGACCTAGGCTCATCTCCGGGGCAGCCATGCTCAACGAGGATGTGGCCATGTCAAACCCGGAAATATTGGAGCCCATGAGATAGGGCGCGCCCGGATTGCGAAGCTGTACGATGACCAGGCTCATCAGGCCTTCGGCAACGGCCAGCGCCAGGGTACCCGCCATGGTGACCGGCGCCGTGGCGCCCATCTGCTGGGATGGCGCCACGACCTGCGGCATGAAAAGATCGGCTGAGAGAAACATGCGGTCCACAGGCTCTTCCGGAAACACCAGGGGCGTAATGGGCTCGGGATAAGATAGCAGAAAGGGTTTTTCCCTCAAGGCATCCATGCCGCCGGCAATCTCCGCGGCCATTTCGTACACCAGCTCATTGCCGCGGGGTGAATACCCGATAAACACCATGGGCTTGGTGGTGTGGGTTGCCACGGCTTCGAATTCGTATAATTCGGCTGCAATTGCCGGGACATCCTGGCTGGATCCCATGGGCATCACCCAATCAATATGGGCAAGCGCATCGGCGACGTGGGCGCCGCGGGCAATATCAATCACGCGGGTATCATGGATTTCACCGGTCAGGGCATCTTTGGTGCGCGGGCTGGCCGTGGAAGTTCCATAATAGCTTTTGCGCCCCTCAACCTCCATGGCACGCTGGCCTTCTCGGTCATAGATGGTGAATCCCTTGGGCGCCTTTTGCAGGCACTCCAGCACGATGTGTTCCGGGACTTTGACGATCTCGCCCTTTACGACGGCACCGGCCTGTTTCAGCATTTTGCGCGCCCCTTTGTGAAGGACCTTGGCGCCGGTTTTCTCCAGGATGTCAAAGGCAGCGCGTTTGATCTCCCAGATCTGATCGTCGCTGAGGACTCGAAAAAATATCGATCGGTTTTCGCTAAAGGACGACTGGATCATTTTAACCTCCTTGGGTTGAATACGTACTGTGTTAGGGCGAAATAATTCCCAAGTCCACCAATTTTTCCGGGGTCGGATGGCCCTGCTCATCCCAGCCCATGACGTCGTAAAATTCCTTAATCATGGGTTCCATCCAGGCATGGGGTTTGGAGGGCGCTTCACCGGCATTATAGTCTTTTTCAAAAAACATGTCTGGAAGCCGATCATCAGCCGCGGTGGCACCGTGTTTGAGATTGAAAAGTCTTTCCAGATTGACGATTCTTTCACCGCTGGTAAATAGCTCCGAAGCATCCAACGGCCAGCCGGTGATGGCAGCAGCCAGTTCCGCTTCCCCCACCAGGTCGAAAGCACAGATAAGACATAAGGCCGGCACCTTGCACAGACCGAGACCGTCCAGTACGGTGACGGTGATGGTGGATCTTCTGACCAGCTCGGCCTTGCCATGGATTGATTTGAGATCGGCAGCTTTGGCTTCGCCAAGTTCTTCCGTCCCCTCGTCTGGCAGCCACTTGTATTCCAGGGTCGCAAAAACATCGTTAAAATCCGCCCCCCGGCTGGCAACCGCATATCCCAAGGCGGTCCCCATGATATTGTCCGGGTGGTAACCGGCCAGTTCAAGACCTTTGACGTGGGGCGCGTAATGCTCGGCCCCGCGCCCGATCAATTGACTTGCCCGGCGTACGCCTTTTGCAAGTGTCTTACCAAATCCCTTAAGTGTTGCCATCTGCCGGATCAATGCTTCCATGGCATCGCCGTTGCCCCAGGAAAGATCCAATCCCCCGGTGTCTTCCAAGGAAATAATACCCCGCTCGAAAATGTCCATGGCAAAAGCGATGGCATTGCCGGCGGAGATACTGTCGATCCCAAGCCGGGAGCAGAGGTTGTCGAGAAAAACCAAGGCGTCAAGGTCGCTCAAACCACACTTGGACCCCAGCGATAGCATGGGCTCGAATTCGGGGCGCACCGCCTGCAGTCCTTTATTTTTGCCGTGGGTAAATTCAAGATCGGCCTTGCAATGAACCGGACATCGATGGCAGCTGCGTCTGCGGGTGATGTTATTTTTTAAATTTTTGCCGTCGATGCGCTCGGCAGCTTCGAAAGTGTTTTCCCTGTAGTTCCGTGTTGCCAGGATGTTCAGATCATCAGCCCATTTCACGTAACCGGCGCCACCGTATTTAGAGATTCCCGCATAGTGCGGCGAGGTTTTTATTTGCTCAAGATAGCGCTGGATCGTTGTATTCAATTTGTCATTTGAAGCCGACGGTACTTTTTGTTTTTGCTTTTTAACCACAATGGCTTTCACATTTTTAGACCCCATAACGGTACCCATGCCGGTGCGTCCGGCCGCATGATCCCGATCAGACATAATGCAGCCAAATAAAGCACCGTTTTCGCCACCTGGTCCGATGGTTAAAACGCTGATTTTGTTACCGCCAAACTTTTCCTTGAGCCGCCCCTCGGTTTCCCATGTTTCAGAGCCCCATAGCGATTTGGCGTTGCGAATTTCGATCGTGCCGCAGTCAATCCAGAGGTATACCGGTTGGGTCGACTTTCCCCGCAAAATCACACTTTGAATCCCGTTCGATCGCAGCCGAGGGCCAAAATTACCGCCGACATTGGAGCTGCCTAATATGCCGGTGAGCGGAGAGAGGGCATTGATGTGAAGCCTCGCTGACGACGGCGCCGCTGTTCCGGTCAGCAAACCGCAGGATAAAATCAGAAGGTTTTCAGGGCCCAGCGGGTCCGCATCGATCGGCAATTGATCATACAGGACGTGCATATTAAAGCCACGTCCGCCAAGATATTTCCTGGCCAAATCTTGCGGATATTCAGAAAGCTTCCAAGTTTCTGAAGTTAAATCAATATCAAGAATTCGTCCCAATATATTCATGGATCTGAGAAAGTGCCTTTTTTTAAAATGAGTCGCAAGTGATAAGCGCTTAGCATAAACCATTTATTTTTAAGTAATTGTAAAATTCGTGTCAAGCGAGAATACACTTGTGAGGGATTTCCTTGTTCGTGGGACCCCATTTAGTGAAGCACTCAAAGTATTTATTTTTTGATGATTTGTTTATAAAATATTTAAAGCTATGATGGTGCTTCGGCGCTGGAGACTCTGGAAAATTTTAATAGATGCCGCTGATTCGTGGATAAGCTGGCCGAAATGGGTATCGAATTTCCATCATAATGGTCATGGCTTATGGGTGGGTGCCTTGACATAAATCTATCGTATGTCTAAGACAATTTGGTATTGAAAGCAAAAATTTCCTTTCCAATGAATTGATTGTCCGATATGTCTATTTAAATGTCCCAGTCATACCCGAAAATCTGGTTAACGCTGAAGCGGTCCCCGGTAATGGATGTCACCAAATTCCTGATGGTGGTGGCCATTCTCATCTGGGTGATGGCTCGCGGTACGCAGCAACTCGGTTATAACTGGCAATGGTACCAGGTTCCCAAATATATCTTTCAGTTTCAGGACGGTGAATTTTCATTTGGCCCCCTTCTGTTCGGGCTGGCTGTGACGTTTCAGATTACCGCCTGGGGTCTTGTTTTGTCGATGACCATCGGATTGGTGACCGCCCTTTTACGGCTATCCAACTCTTTCCTGGCCAGGATCGTTGCCAGAGGATATCTGGAGCTCATCCGAAACACACCGCTTCTGGTTCAAATCTTTTTCCTTTACT
>JASFIX010000014.1:0-17236 GCA_050122435.1 Desulfobacterales bacterium | reverse complement strand
CTCGTGCGTGGTCATTCGCTTTTTAGGTTTGAAGCCCGCAGGGGAAGATGCACGCACATTCGAGAGACCATTAAGATATTTATCGTTTTTCCTATACAACTATACAAATAGCATGCCAAATATGGTTAAATATCAATTATTTATAATTTTTTTAAGTAATATCAAATGGTTGTGCAAACAGATCGCATGCGTCACCAAATAGATTATGACTTTTTATTCATATCGAAGTGTGAAAATATTTACATAATCGGCAAAATTTTGACGGTTATCAAATTAAGCGGATAAAAGTATAAAAGGGCTAAATCAGGCATTATGCTGAAATCGTCGGGTGGGATGCTTAACGGAAAGAACCGGGAAAGGGGTGAACCCCCCTTGCCCGGCTAAAAATGCTTGTTTATTTTTCTTGAGTCGGTTTCCACTATTTGGATTTCACAAATGGAAATATATCCGTATAGCCGGCAATATCGGTGGCCAAAAGAATGAGAAAAACAACAAAGACAACGATAAGAAGGGTCGTAAAAAAGTCTCCGCCAGCAGGCAGCGCTTGCAATTGATCGGCAAAGCGTGCTGCTTCTTCATCCGTCAGACTATCAAGGCGATATTCGGCCTCCCCGGGATCGATTCCCTGGGATACCAGTGCGCTTTTCACATCCTCGCGGGCCAACAGGCTTTTAAGATATTCCCGCGCATCTTGCGCGCGATCAGAATCTACGACTGATTCGGTTCCGATCATGGCGGCCATGGCAGACTGGCACGGACCGGAGATTAAGAACATGAACACAGCCAAAAATAGACCCACCGGTTTGAGAAACATGCGAACATTTTTCATGTCTGACCTCCTCAGGCAAATTTGGGCCAATATATTTAATTTATAAATTTATGTCAATTTCAATTTCAGGCCAAATACTTTTGTCATTTACCATTTACGATTATTGCTTCTTTTCCGTTAGAATGATTATATGGTAGGGGTTTGATGCAATTTTTCTCTACGAATTGAAGGTCATTATGAACGCTGTATCGATTGTTTTATTTATCGTCGCTTTAATTCTAGCGGCCGGTAGTTCCGGCTCACCTGATGCTTTTGCCGACAATCAAAGCCCCGGTGTTGAATCCGCTAAAGGGATACTGGCTTTGCAATATTCGGATGAACGGCCGGTTGTAGAAAAGGCCCAGAATGGTTCTATCCGCTGGTATGAAAGAAAGAACGATACAGAATTAAACGGTGTGGCCCTGGTTATCCATGGACTCAATTGCCGGCCGGATAAAATGGAGTCCATTATTGCCAGGATGAATGATTTTGGAATCGATTGCTTAAACCTGTCATTGCGCGGTCATGGCGAAAACTATTCTGATCTCAAAGATACTGAAAGCACCGATGCGCGCATGGAAGCTTTCAAATCCGTTACCTACCCATTATGGAAAAGCGAGGCCTATCAAGCCTATCAGCAAGTTAAAAGAATAAGCAAACTGCATGTAATCCCATTGTTTTTTGTCGGTTTTTCGATGGGCGGGTTGCTTGGGGTAGATCTACTCGCTTCAAACCCCAAGATTACGTTTGATAAAATGGTGCTGTTTGCCCCGGCAATTAAAATGCACAAGCGAAATAGCCTTTTAAAAATATTATCGCCTTTTCCGAAAATCGTTATCCCGAGTATGGCGCACAAATCCTACCTGGCAAATAATGGAACATCAATTGCCGCTTACAACGCCCTGTTCGATATGTATGCGCATCTAGAAAACAATCTAAATCTAAAAATCAACATACCCACCGTTGTCTTTATCGACAAGCAGGACGAACTCATTTCCTTTTCCGGCTTGCAAAAGATGATAAAGGATCAAAACCTCGATCAATGGAAAATTCATCCGGTTAAAAAAGACAAAACGGCAACAAAGATAAAAATGCATCACCTTATAATTGATGATGCCTCTGTCGGAAAAAACATGTGGCAGGAAATTATGGATGTAACCATCACACATTTCTTAGGTCGACAAGCAACAGGTCCTGCAAATTGACGGGCACACAAGAACGATGCGACCACTTCTATTCATCCATGACGCCCGGCTGCCATAAATAATAAAAGCCGGCCTGAAAAGCGTTCAGAGAGGCGGGGAGATCCAGTGATACAATTGACAGCCCCCGGCCTTCATGATGCGAGGTAGAGCTGTTGTAAAGATTGTCGTCCGAATACTCGCTGCGGCGATAAACCACGATTTTAGCGTCTTGCGGCAGGTCTGCCAGCTTCTTGGCCTGGCTGACGGCTTCAGCAAGATACCCCACGCTGTCGATCATACCCAGCTTTAAGGCATCGTCGGACAGAAAAATACGAGCTGTGGATATTGTCTTTAAGTTATCCGGATCGATTTTACGGTGCGCGACTATACGATCCAAAAATCGTTTGCCCAGTTGATTGATCAAGTCGTTGATAATTTGTTTTTCATCGGCAGTCGCCTGCCGAAAAGGAGATCCCATGTCCTTGTTTTTGCCCGTTTTGCTAATCTCAACGCCAAGACCGATTTTATCCATCAGTCCCGCCACATTGGGGCGTAAAAACAAAACACCTACCGACCCGGTTATCGATGTCGGATGAGCTAAAATATAATCAGCGGGCAGCGAGATATAATATCCGCCTGAAGCGGAAACGCCCATCATGGCGACCACCACTTTTGCCTTCGTTTTTTGCTTATAAGCCACAATTTCATTATACAAGATATCACTGGCCGTAACCGATCCCCCGGGCGAGTTGACTTTTAAAATAACAGCTTTAACTTTCAAATCTTTCTCCGCCTTGCGGAGTTGAGATACGACCTCCTGAACCATACTGGGGCGTGTGCTGACAAACTGCTTTTTAGGAGCGTCGGAAATCATTCCTCTGATGGAAATAACCAGCACCTTGCCCTCTCCTGTCCCTTCAAGCGTATACTCTTGCAATGGATCAGCCGCACTGGGAAAAAGCCTTATTTTGGGTGTCTGACAGCCGATTAAAAAAAGTACAACCACTACCGCAATGATATATAGGGATCTTCGCATCTTATTTTCCTCATCGTTTTTTAGACAAGATTAACAGGATTTTTAAGATATTACTAACGATAAATTTTTATTTGGTTATAAAGATGAAATTAAAAAGGCAATAAGGTTAATGTTTCTCCTGCCCGAAGGGCGGGGTTGGGTTTCGCCACTTTTTTCCCGCCGTCGCCAATCAATCTTGGCGATGGCATGGCAGGCTGGAAAAAGGCAAAAAAAATCCAATTTAGCCTGCTTGCCCCGCCGAAGCTTTAGCGAAAGCGGGCAAATCCTGTGCAAAATAATATTTTTTCCAGCAAAATATAGGAAACCGAATGGTAGGTGTCAAGAAAACCCGGGACATGATAAATAGTCGATTAGGTATCTTTGTGCTTGACAAGCAAGCCCGGCACCATAAATAACGCATATGCCGTTCTAAATTAAATACCGGAATTGCCAGAAATGATGTCACGTCGCTGGATCATATTTATACTTGCAACATCCCACTTTTTCTTGTCTCAATTTTATCGGGTTTCGAACGCCGTGATTGCGCCGGAGTTAATCCGGGATCTGTCTCTTGATACAGCGGGATTGGGATTAATGTCGGCTGCCTTCTTTTATGGTTTTGCATTAACTCAGATCCCGATCAGTCTGTTTTTAGATAAAGTGGGCCCACGCTGGTTGATGTCAGTTCTTTCATCGATCGGAATTCTGGGTGCGCTTATATTTTCCATGGCCGATTCTTTAAGCATCGGTTTGTTCGGCCGCATCCTGCTGGGAATCGGCATGGCCTGCAATTTGATGGGAACTTTTAAATTGCTAACCGAATGGTTCGGGCCCCTTATATTCGCCACTCTGACCGGTGTTGTCGTTTCTATTGGCACCTTTGGAAATATGATCGCGGCAACTCCGCTAGTGGTGCTGGTTGAACAAATGGGCTGGCGCCACAGCTTCCAGTTAATTGCCTGTATCAATCTATCCTTAACCATCATATTTTTTGTAGTGGTTCGCGACCGCCCTTCCAGGCCTTCAACCGACTCCTCGAGCGTGGAACCATCTATCAGCATGAAACAGGCCTTTACGAATCTGGGCCTTCTCTTAACGAACAGAGATTACTGGTTTATTTCTGTTGCGACTTTTGTGCGCTATGGGACCTTCGCCGCTTTACAGGCACTGTGGGCCGGGCCGTTTCTCATCGAAGTAATGGGTTATTCCGCCATACGTACCGGAAATCTGATATTACTGATGAACGTGGGAGTCATCATCGGATGCGCGATGTGGGGAGCACTGTCGGACAAGGTTTTCAAAACACGCAAAGGGCTTATTGTTTTTTGTCTGCTCATCATGGGCGTGATTTTCCTGATATTAAATACCCTATCTCCCAAGACCGCACTGTTTGTCGTAGCGCCAATTTTCTTTGCGTTTGGACTAACTGCATCCGGCGGAATGTTGATGTACCCCCATATCAAAGATCTCATGCCGCAAGAAATGCCGGGAGCAGCCATGACAGGGATTAATTTTTTTAACATGCTGGGACCAGCAGTATTTCTTCAGGGCTTGGGAATTATAATGCAGCACCTTTATCCGGAAGCATCGCGCGGACCGGCTGCATTCGATGCGGCCTTTTTGATATGCATGGTGTGTCTCGCAGGATCAGCCTTACTCTATATTTTCACTGCCGGCAAAAAATAAATTTGATTCAAAATTAATATTAAGGGGACAGGTATGAAATTATGAGTTTCTTTTTTATTGCAAATCTGTTATTGTTTTTTTATGCCTCGAAAAGCTCGCATCGATGCTCCCGGTGCCATACATCACATCATTTGCCGCGGGATTGAAGGACAAAATGTTTTTTGGGATGAAACTGATCGTATTGACCTTCTTCAACGGCTGGAAAAAATTCTCATTGAAACCAGTACTCCCTGTTATGCCTGGGCACTTCTTCCCAACCATTTTCACTTATTGCTTAGAACGGGGAATGCCCCTATTGCAACGGTAATGCTACGGCTGTTGAGCGGATATGCCGGCCGGTTTAACCGCAGACATCGCCGTTCCGGCCACCTATTTCAGAATCGCTACAAGTCCATATTGTGCCAGGAAAATAAATATCTTTTAGAACTGGTGCGCTACATACATCTCAATCCCTTACGGGCAGGTGTTGTAGCTTCGCTGAATCAGCTAGATTACTATGGCTATTGTGGGCACGCCATATTGATGGGTCTCAAGAAATGCGATTGGCAGGAAATGGATTTCGTTTTAAATTTATTTGGGAAAAGGGTTTGGGCGGCACGCAGGGCTTACCATGCATTTATTGAAAAGGGCATTGCTCACGGCAATAGACCGGAGCTTGTTGGAGGCGGGTTGATAAGAAGTATGGGCGGTTGGAAGGCCATAAAGTCGTTGCGTAATTCTCAAATCCACTTGAAGGGTGATGAAAGGATATTAGGAGATAGTAATTTTGTGGAATCAGTTTTAAAAACACAAAATGAACAAATGGAGCGGCGCTATAAGCTTCAGGCGCAGGGATGGGATTTTGAAAAGGTCGTTTCCCGGGTCGCTGAAATTTTCAATATGGAAGCCAGCCTGATTCTCACTGCTGGCAAACAAACATTGCGTGTGAAAAGCAGAAGTCTGGTATGTTTCTGGGCTGTTAAGGAGTTGAAAATGAAAACAACCGAAGTGGCAAAATTACTAGACATAACCCAATCAGCAGTCACCAAAGCGGTAATACGCGGAGAAAAATTGGTATTGGATAATAAATGGAAATTGATTAAATAAATAATTTCATAATTTCATACCTGTCCCCTTTATTTTTGCATTCAACAGGGTGAATGTTCTGTGTGGTGAAAGGGAGTATTTTAATTAAGCAAGTCCGCTTTTTTTAGGATGGCCTCGATCTTAAATTTTTCCTGTTCAGAGGAGGGTAACAGGGGCGGACGGGGATCTCCCCCGAAATAGCCGCACATATCCATGGCAATCTTTAGTCCCGGCACACCGTAAATCGTGGTAACCGCCTGGTTGACCGGGATCATTTTGAGCTGCAGCTTCCGCGCGGCATCCAAGTCACCCGCCTTGACCAGATTAAAAATTTTAACACATGCTTCCGGGGCCACATTGGCCAGCGCACAGATAGCGCCGATACAACCGATGGTCAGTCCGCTGAATAACACCCCGGCGGTGCCTACCAGCGCACTGAAATCTTCGGCAACTCCGTTTAATATTTCCTGGAGCTGGATAACATTAGCAGAACTGTCCTTGAGTCCTATAATATTGGCGTGTTGGGAGAGCCGGGCGACAAAATCGGCTGACATATTTATGTGAGTAAACTTGGGGACATTGTAGAGCAAAATTGGGATCGATGAATGATCTGCCAGTTCAGAAAAATGCGTTATCAATGCTGTTTCTCCCATACGGCCGGCATAATAATGGGGGGTCACCACCAAGGCCGCGTGGGCGCCAAGCCGGGCGCAATCTTCAGTGAGCCTTAATGTCTCGCTGGTGGACTCGCAGCCGGTTCCGGCAATAACCAGCATATCTTTTGCCGCCGATTGAACAACGGTATCGACAACCATTCGCTTTTCTTCTTCAGATAAATACACATATTCACCGTTCGATCCCAGCACCACAAAGCCCTTCAGGCCGGTACGGTTCCACTTTTCAATATTCGATGCCAGTTTATCGAAAGCAACCTTTCCGTTGACAAAAGGAGTTGCAATCGGGGGAAATATGCCGTGTAGATCAATCTTTTCCATTCTTTTATTTCCTTAAAATGGTTTCAACTTCTAAGGGTTCAGGAGTCGCCGGCTGTTGGTCGCTCGCTGCTTGTTTCTGGCCACCGATTTCCTGCCAGGTGCCAGAAGCGAGAAGCCAGTGGCCGATAACACTGACACCTGAAATCTAACAGGGCTTGGTGGCTATTTAACAAGCTCCGAAATATGGCAAACCTTGGTGTTCAGGCCGTGCTTGCGCACCCCATATGTCAGATGCATGATGCAGGCGGGGCAGGAGGTGACCAACAGATCAGCCCCGGTTTCTTTAAGATTTTCCATTTTACGATCCAGTACCTGCTGCGAGAGTTCATAATGGGCAAACGCATAGGAGCCGGCACCTCCACAACACCAGTCCCCTTCGGGCAGCGGCAGGTATTCAACTGCCGGTAGCCGATTGAGAATCTCGCCGGGTTCTGACGAAAGGCCCTGTCCCCGGACCGCATGACAGGGATGATGATAGGTTACGGTAACAGCCGGCTTCGATTCCGATGAAGGTGCATTCGCATCCATAGAATGAATCAATTGCACCATATCTCTCACACGTGAGGATATAGCTGTGGCTTTTTCATGATGCCTATCGGCTTGAGGGAAAAGCTGAGGGTAATTCTTTAAAAAAGAAGCACAGCTGGAACAATCGGTGACAATGACATCAAATTTTTCAGAGGCAAGGATCGATAGATTTCTATCGGCGAGTTTCCGGGCTGCTTTCAAATCACCATAGGACCAGGCAGGCAGGCCGCAGCAGCAATTTTCCAGCACATGGATGGTCTTGCCGATTTTTTTCAAAAGCTGCAAGGTCGCACGGCCGGCATCCTGGCCAATAATATCGACACCGCAACCCACAAAATAACCGATACGCAGCGATTGGCCTTGCCCGCTATGGGCTCCGGTCTTTATTTTATCCCGAAACGGCCTGGTGGGAAATCGTTCGATAATTTCATTGGCGTGCACAAAATCGCGTCCAAAAATTTTCAACAATCCCAGGGCACTCGCCAAGTCCGCGACTCCGGTATTTTTACCCAATGCCACCGCCCGCGCAGCCAGATGTAGCCGCCTCGGGTACGGTAAAAGATGGTCAAAGAGCAACCGATGAATAGATTTACGGCCCACCTTTTCCAGATATTGCGCCCGAGCTCTGATGACCAGATCGGAAGTGGGGATGGCCGGAAAACAATTGGCCGTGCAGGCGCCACAAAGCAGACAATCAAAAAGCGGTTCTTCGACTTCGCGATTCCATTCCAGGCGTCCTTCGATAATGGCGCGCAAAAGGGCCAGCCGTCCACGGGCAACCCCGGTTTCATGCCCGGTAGATCTGAATATCGGACACGCCACCTGGCAGAATCCGCAACGATTGCAATGCGATATTTCATCGTAATGTTCGGCGATGGATTCAGCCATGATCAGTATAGTTAAATCTGCAGATAGTTATTTCACACCCGAAGTAGTGGAGTGGCCTACTCCGCCGAAGTAGCTTCGGCTACGAAGGCTGGATTGGAATATTGGAGTAATGCAAAAAAAGCCTCACTCCAGTACTCCATTACTCCATTACTCCATTTTATTTACACTTTTCCCGGCATGCAACCAGGAGCAAAAATGTGGTGCGGGTCCAGAGCATCTTTGATGCGGTGCATCACCTTCCATTCCGGCCGGTCGATGCCGAAGACATCATTATGCGCTTTGAACTCGACAGTTGCTTTTTCCATCACCACATGGCCGCCCAATTGGTTACCAAGGTCGCACAACTGGCCCCACATTTCGTCCGGCATGGTTTCAAAACCGGCAAAGATTCGTCCGCATCCGTAATCCAGATACAATCTGGGTTCTGATAAGCGCTCATCCAGAGACTGAATAAACCCGACCCCCTGATCAAGGGGCAGATCAGCGCGCAGGATAAAGCTCGATTGAGCCAGCTCCGCATAGATGTCTTTAAAAATTCCATCCTGAACCGAATAGTCCTGCTGATGCCTTAAAATCAGGCCGTCTTTTTCAAGCAAAATCCTTGTTCTTTTAAGCTGCTCGTCGACGGTTTTATCAAACCCCTCAAATCCGATCTTAAGCATGCATCGCCGGTGTGCAATTTCATCGTTTTGACCATTTTCAGGAATCATCACGACAAATACGGGTGTCAGCCGGGAGGTGATTACCTCGGAAGCCAAAGCAGAACAGCCTGGCAGGGTTCCTTCGACGCTGATGGCGGTGCAGCGCTCAGGCACTGTCATCACCCGGCAGGTCACTTCTGTAATCAAGCCCAACGTGCCGGCAGATCCAATCATCAGCCGCGTCATGTCGTAGCCGGCGACATTTTTAACCACTTTGCCGCCGGTCGAAATTATTTGACCCCTGCCATTCAGAAAGCGCAAGCCCAAAACAAAATCTCGCGGAGCCCCGTAATGCATGCGTTCCGGTCCGCAGACCGCCAGTGCCATCACACCGCCAATGGAATGCTGCTGAACCGAAAAAGAGGGTCTGATGGGCAGCCACTGATTTTGATTAGATAGCTGGCGCTGAAGTACATCGAGAGAAACACCCGCCCCAACGGACACAAACTGATTGTAAGGATCAAATTCAATAATCTCGTCTAAATCAGCGCTATTTAAAAATTCATAGTCCCTGTCGGGCAGGTTGCCGAAATGACGAAAGGTACCACAGCCTGTGGGTAGCAATGCACTTCCGTTTGCAGCAGCGCTTTGTATTTTTTCGATGATTTCCTTTTCGACCGCACTTTCGGTTTTAGCGCTGACAGGTTTCTGGCTGATTTGCGCTTCGCTGGCGCTTTCGTTTTGATCGGGGACTGGAATCACCTTGCCGGGATTAAGGAGTTTATCCGGATCAAAAGCTTGTTGCAAACTCCGCTGGGCGACAAAATCCGCTTCAGAAAAAATCAGGCGCATCGCATCCATTTTTTCCAAACCCACACCATGTTCACCCGAAATAGTACCGCCCAGCTCGACACAGGCCTCCATGATTTCCCAGCCTGCTTTTTTTACGCGCTTCAGTTGGTCTGCATCCCGCGAATCAAAAAATAGTAACGGGTGCAAATTGCCATCGCCAGCATGAAACACGTTACCGTGCTCAAATTCATATTTGTTAACAATCTCTGTAACCTTAGCCAGTGCTTCGGGCAGTTTGGTTCGCGGCACCGTGCAGTCATTGACCAGATAATTGGGCGCCAGGCGAGCAACTGCGCCAAAAGCGCCGCGCCGCCCTTCCCAGAGGCGGTTGCGTTCTGAGTCATCTTTGGCTTCAAGAATATCACGGCATTGATTTTTACGGCACAGTTCACTGATTTGCGCTACCTGATCTTTGAGACCGACAACGATGCCTTCCACTTCAACGATCAGGACAGCAGCCGCATCCCGGGGATAGCCGCAGGCATAGCTGTCTTCTACGGCATTGATAATCGGCGCGTCCATCATTTCGAGCGTGGTGGGTAAAATGCCCGCCGAAATGATATCCGATACCGATTGTGCTGCATCGGCAATATTATCATAGACAACGAGCAGGGTAATGACGGTTTCGGGCAGTGGGAGGATGCGAACGGTCACCTCGGTGATAATCCCCATGGTACCTTCGCTTCCCACCAGAGCACCACGAAGATCATATCCCGGCGGGTCATAGGCGCACCCGCCGATTCGAACAATCTCGCCGGTGGAAAGGATGACTTCCATGCCCAAGATATGGTTGGTGGTCACACCGTATTTCAAACAGCGGGGTCCACCGGAATTTTCACCTACATTGCCGCCGAGTGTGGCGACCTTCTGGCTGGCAGGGTCGGGTGCGTAAAAAAAGCCCAGCGGAGCCAGGGCATTTTGAAGCTCAAGGTTGGTTACGCCGGGTTGGACTACGGCGCAGCGCCTTTGGGGGAATATGTCGATGATACGGTTGAAGCGCGACAGACAGATGACAACACCGCTTGCAACCATAACGGTGCCGCCCGAAAGATTGGTGCCAAAGCCGCGGGGAACAAACGGCAAACCGGCCTGGCGGGTGATTTTGACGACCTGGGCGGCCTCGTTGGTATCGCCTGGGAAAACAACGACTCCGGGTTGGCCTTTGGCCAGAGAAGCATCATAGGAATACAGCTCTGTCTCCACCCGGGAAACCGATACCTGCGCATCGCCGACAACTTGCCGGAAATCATGAATGAGCTGATTGGATATCATCTTAATATCGGATCACGCTAAAGACGTGATCAAAAGTCAGGAATGTCAAAGTAAGAAGGGTTATTCATTTTCTAAACTTCGATATTCATTATCCCTTTGATGCAGCGTTAACGCGGTATAAAGAAAAATGAGTATAAAGAGTTACGGCTTCAGTGTCAATACAGAGTGCCCAATCTAATGTCATGTTTTGCAAACGGGTCACTGGCTGTTGGTCAGGAGCGAGAAGCCAGAGGCCTGGAATTGGTGGATATTATTTTACAAACTTGATTAATTGGGATAGATTGCAAAGGTTAAATACATACCGTCATTACAGATTTTGTCGCGATGGAAATTTTACAAAATTTAACAACGCAAATCGATTTACAAGAGGTCAGAAAATCTCTGCGCCTGGATCGGCAGGGGGATACGCAATTGGCTCAGCGCCTCATCGATAAAGCTAAAACCCTTATCGAGCCTAAAGCAGCATTTAAGCTGTGCTACATTGATGAAAAGCTGCCCGATGCGGTTATCATTGATGGCCTGCGTCTGGAAAGTAAGGTGTTGCGCAAAAATCTAGATGAAGTGGAGCGGATTTTCCCGTATGTAATTTCGATTGGTGAAGCGTTGGAGCAGGCATCTCGCGAGATGAGTGATCTTTTGGAAGCATATTATCTGGATGTAATTGGTAATATCGCCTTGACGGCTGTCCGCAAACAGCTTCATGATCACCTTTGCAGCAAATTTGCTCTTAAAAAAATTTCGTTCATGAGTCCTGGATCGTTGGGGGACTGGCCTATTGAGTCTCAACGCCAGTTGTTTCAACTCCTGCCGGAGGTCGAGGCATCCATTGGCGTTCGCCTGAATAAATCTTTTCTGATGATACCCACCAAATCCGTATCCGGAATATATTTTCAGACCGAGGTTTCCTTTTTTAACTGCCAGCTATGTCAGCGAGGAAAGTGTCCGGGCAGGAAAGCACGCTATAATGAAGATCTGGCCCGCGAATACGGGATTATAGAATAGAGAATTGGAGATCGGGTATTGGGTATTAGATATTGGATTAATGGGACAAGCTGCAATCGCCTAAATAGGAAATAAATCCGAAATCCGAAATCTAAAATCCGCAATCGAGTGTTTAGCTGGCAGGCTGTTTCAGCCGCCTGAGGCGCTCTTTGGAAAAATCGTATTCGAGCCATGTATCCAAAAAGGAACCCAGAGCTTCCCGGTAGTGTTTAATCGCTTTTTGCTTCTCTCCGCTCCCCTCAGCCCATAACCCCACGGCGCTATGGGCAGTAAGGAGGTTCTCAGGGCTTTCGCCAGCCTGTTCCAGCAGCGATCTCTCAGTCTGATTCCCCAACAGATAGTCGCTGATCGTCAGATACCAGGGATCCATGGTGCGACCGACAAAGGCCTGGAGACTAGCGCGGGTTTCATTCGCAAGACCCTGCTTGTTTAATATCCCGGCTTCCAGAACCCCCAAACTCATTCGATCTGCGTTTTGACGGCCACCGCCGTCTAAAAAGATGCGGATGTATTCCAGTGACCGCGACCAGTCCTCGCTGGCAGCACTGTAAAAGGACAGGGCCACATAAATTTTGCGGTTTTTGGGATATATCTCCGCTATTTTTCTTAGCACCTCCTGTTTTTCTTTGATCGCCACGGTCTCATCAATAAATTTGGTCATCAGCGGAGATAACTCGGCTTTAAGCTTGGTATCCTGCTCCAGTTTATCCTTGACACTTTTGTTGAAGGCCTCGATATTCTTGCTGTATTCCTGCCACTGAGCCTTGGTCTTCAACGCTTTTCGCCGGCGTTTCTGTAATTGCTCCAGCTTGGCCCTTGCCACAAAAAACTCCCATGAATCCGAATCAGCTGTAAGTACTGCTTCTCTCAGCAGTTTTTCTGCCCCCTGCCAATCCTGGCCTTCGATCCGGATAAGGCTGACGGCATAATTGAGCCAGCTTTTTTCAGCCTCGGTATGCCAGCTGTCCAGGGCCGAAACTTCGTCGATTAAGCCCTCCAGAACCCGCACCATATGCCCTTGAAATTCGGCCGAAGAACGCCAGTCCACAGCCAGCAGAACTTCACGATAAGAACTCTCCCCACCTTTTCCGGCAAGCCAGTCAATTAAAAACAGCATCAGCCGCGCTTCCGGATTTTCAGGATCCATGGAAAGGGTTTCGGAAAACAGTTTCCCGGCTTCCTTGTTATCCCCGGTACAATAATGCATCATGCCGGCCGCCATAATCATTTCCGGCTGCGGATTGCCCTTGAGTTCTTCATCGGCCAAAGCCTGTGCCTCGGCCCATAAACCTTCGGCAGCTTTTAACTTGATATTTTCCAGTGTTTTCTCAATTGAAAAATCCAATTCGCCATTCCACTTGGCCTGGCCCGCCTTTAATTCCTCAAGAAACCTGGCCGCATTCGTAATGGGCAAAACCATGCCCAGATCCCAGCGGGGCGTCGCGGTCGGCATCATTCCCTGGGCAATATCCATGGCGACCCCTGCGGCAATACCGATCACTTTGCCCCGCGCATCAATAATCGGTCCGCCGCTGTTGCCGCTATAAAGAGACGTATCGACCTGGATCACATCATCAAAAGATCGGCGCACATTGCCCCCGGTGACACTGGCGTTAACTGTATCGGCCTGAGTTCGACTGCCCAGAGGAAACCCGATGGTGATGAGCCGCGATAGCTTGGGAACGCTTTTAGAGTCCAGCTTTAAGTCTAAGGGCAACGGTTCCAACCCTTCAGGCACCTGGTCAATTTTTATAACGGCAAAATCATCTTTGAGCGGCGATGTGATCATCTGACGGGTTTGTATCGTTGATTTGGGCACACCGGCAATGGACAGACGGGGTTCGGATTCGGTGCTGAAGGCATTTTCAATAAAATAGACATCGGTTAAATCCGGGCTTTCAAGCAGGCGGGAGACGCGGTTAAAGGCCCGCGCGCCTTCAAACCACAAAAATATCCGGTATTTTAAATCCGGCATTTTTTCAAGTTCTCTGAAATGATAAACGGTGGCCATCAGATTGGAGTCTTCCAGCCAGGGGCAAACAACGTGCCGGCTGGTAAGCATATAGCCGTCTCTGTCTACTAAAAAGGCAGTGCCCTCGGCCATATTGCGATACATTTGCTCATTTTCGAGTTCCAGCCAGTATTCCACCAGTACAAAGGCAATCGACGGCGAGTATTGATTGGCATAAGCTTCCAGCTGGTTTTCAAATCCAGCTTCACGCTGGCTGAGCTGATACCAGGCCAGAACACCGGCAATTGATAAAATGATGATTAAAATGGCCAGCACACTGATGCGATTTTGCAGCCCTTTTATCGTTAACCTGCGCGCAGCCGCAGCCGGAGGCAGCGGTTGCTCGGTTGTGGGCTCCTCCGCAGCTTCAGGAGGCTTTTCTTTAATACGGGCCAATGAAACTGCCACATCGGCCATGGAGCGGGGCCGTATATCCGGATCATCAGCCAGCATGACTTTCAGTAAAACTTTAGCTGCTTCGGGTAAATTAAGCTCATCGACTTTGGCCAGGTAATCAGTGATTTCCAGATCGGCTGAAAGCAGCTCTACGAAAATTTTGCCGAGCGACCAGATATCACTTCTGAAATCAAGGGGGCGATGGTTGATGATATCCGGATGGACATTCAACAATTTTTTTAGCATGGGACCGGGGCGGTCCAGTTTGGGATCAAAAAACCGAGAAAGTTTATAGTCGATTTTGACCTCGAGCCTTCCGTTATCAGCCCTTACCATCATAATGTCGTTTAAGATAAGGTGAGGAATAAAATAGCCTTCATTGTGAAGTACGGTCAGGATGGAAGCGATCTGGAAAAACAAGTCAAAGGCAACCTGGAGATTTTTCAAACGCCCGGATGTCAATAAAGACCCCCAGCTTTCAGTGTCGATCCACTCGCTGATGCGATACCAGAGTCCGTCGCTTGATTGCCGTATGGCATAATGGCGGACGAAGCCTTTACCGGGCAGCTTTTTAAGGCGTTCCAGCTCTTGCTTGAGCCTATCCGCCACCTCTTCGTCAACCCCCGATTGGGGCGTAAACAGGCGGATCATGACCATCTCGCCGGTACGCTCCCGGATGGCCCTGCAAAGGAAACTGGAATGGCCTTCGTGAAGAATATCGACGATGCGGTAATCATCGATGTATTTGCGTCCTTCGCCGATTTCGTTGCCGCAGGCCGGACAGAGCCTGACCTCTTCGGCAACCGGCTGGTCACATTTAGGGCAGAGTCTCATAATTATTTTTGGAATACCGGTGGGTCCATGGGTTAAATGCACACAAATCAATTGCCAGGCGAAAATGAAACCGCCTGTGAAAAGTTTACTTTCATTTAAGAGCAGGAGTCAAGCTTCGGGATGGATAAAATTCGAAGCTGATTATATCAGGGCAAAATTTCAAAAGGAAGAGTTTCGTTTCCAAGCAAAGGTTAACAATTGAATTATTTCTAAACTTTTCAATATATTATAATCATTTTTAAGTAAACTGTCAAGCGAAAGAGACCATCCCAAATCCACAGCGTTTGCCCTCCGACTCGAATTTGATTATATTTTTTGCTTTTGGAAATCAAAGACCGGTATTTCCGTAATTCAAGACCACACCTGCAGTTTATGGAACATGTTTTCATCCCGGCTATTTAGTTCCAGAACGATTTAAAAATACCTTTTAAAGAAAAAATATCATGCGGATTTTTGGTTTCGGCGATAACATCGGCCAGAATCTTTTTTGCATATTTGCTATTTCCAAATCGTTTTATGATAAAATCATTTAACCAGGGCCTGGCCAGCCATTTTTCAGCCTTCCGATACCCCTGATATCGATTCTTAAATTCGAATTCTATTTGCTGATGATAGCGTGACAGTTTGCTCAAATCGTTTGAATCCAATGCCCTGCTGATGGCTTCAGCCGCCAGTTGGCCCGATTCCATGGCTTTTCCGATGCCTTCGCCGATAAACGGCAATGTCGTTCCAATGGTCTCTCCCACAGCGACAATGGGCCCGCTCACAAACGGGTAAGCGCCTTCAAAATTATACCGCAAACTCGCTGCTCGCAGGGCTGTTGCTCTATCACTCTGCTGCATTAGATCCCGTGCCAGGGGGAAGGAATCGATAAATTCCTTAAATTTTGTTCTAAGATTGATGGTGGGTTTGCCAACTCGATCCGGTGATAATATGCCGCAACCGAGGTTATATTCATGATCTCGCATGGGAAAAATCCACCCATAGCCAGGGACCGTTCGTCTGTTATGACTGAAAAAAGCAAGGACCAGTTGATCGTGAACCAGCGAAGAGCGGACATAACATCGCATAGCAACGCCACTGGGCTTTTTTCTGGCGGCCCAGTTCAGTTTATGAAACAACCGGATATTCACACCGGTTGCCAAGATCCCGATTCGTGCTCGAAATCTCTTTTCATTTCCCTGGATTGTAAATGACACCCGGTCATCCGGTTCAACCGCCAGCTGTTTCACTTCACCACACGCAAAAACAGCCCCGATATCAACAGCCTTTTGAGCAACGATCATATCCAAAAGACTGCGCTTTATGGTCAGATACTCACCAGGTATTTCGACTTCGTTCCGGGAAGGGCTAACAAAAAGGCTGGCGCCGATTTTGTGCCCGGCCGCACGAACTGTTTCCCCGACACCAATGGCGTCCAGACAACGCAATGCATCAGGCAGCAAGCCGTCGCCGCATATTTTTTCGCGCGGAAACTTTTTGCGATCCAATAGCAAAACCCGGTGATGGCCTGCTGCAAGGTGGGCGGCCGCAATGGCACCCGCCGGACCGGCACCGACGATGACCACATCCCAGAGCCGGTCTGGTATGGAGCTTGCCTCCAGCTGCCATGTGATGCTTTGTGGTAAATTATTCATTTTCTGATGTTACACAGCTTATCGGAAATCACGCAGTAGAATTCAGCTTTTTATAGCCTATAATGCCTTATTTAAACATGTAGCAAAAACGCACAAAAAGTAAAATGCGAAAATTTTGATTCCTTTTTTAGATTCCTGCTTATTTTCCGAAGTTTTTTCAACCCGGTATGGTTTCTTGACACTTCAACATTGTCGCTCTATTCTTCATTCCGAACCTTAAAATGTATGGATTTGAGAAAAGGAGCAGCCAATGAAAACGATTATCGAACCGTTTAAAATTAAATCCGTCGAACCGCTGCGCTTTACCAGTCGCAAGGAGCGCGAGGGCCTTCTCAAGGAGGCCGGGTACAATCTGTTCAATATCCACGCCGATGATGTACTCATCGACCTGCTGACCGACAGCGGCACATCGGCCATGAGCG